>JAADHL010000090.1 GCA_013151875.1 Deltaproteobacteria bacterium | reverse complement strand
GATTCGGCGCATGTCAGGGTGGTGCTGGACGGCTTGCAGGGGCCGAAACGGGCGCACTTGCCCCAGTCCAGGCACTTGACGCCCGCCCCGCAACCAGGGCTGCACACGCCCCCGCATCCGTCATCGCCGCATTCCCTGTCCGCGCAGTCGGGGATGCACACGCATTGAAAGGCGATGCACTCGCTGGTCCCTGGGCAGGTGCCGCACTTGCCCCCGCATCCGTCGTTGCCGCATTCCCTGCCCGCGCAATCGGGTGTGCATTTGCCGTCATCAAGTTTGATGCCGGGATCGTGTTCTATCGAATCATCCCCATCGATCGAGTCGATGGAGTCGGAAGGCGGCTGACCTGGGTCTATTTCCGGTTCGTGAATGTCCGATTTGATTACGCCGTTGTCCGTCTGAACCGGAAGCTCATAGTCTATTTCAACCGGCTGGATGTCCTTGAATACGGTGGGAATGTCTTGTTGCTTCTGGGTATTGCCGGCGCCCGAACCGCAGGACCACAGGCAAAGTCCGGTCAGCATGATCGTCGCTAGACGGCCATGGTGCGGTTTGGTCATCGGATCAGACATGGCATGGTCCCCCGGGGTATGTCACTGAGGGGTGAAATTGAAATCGGGGTTCACATAGTTCTTGATGATCACCGGGGCCCCGCCTATTTCGTATTCGATGAACGGGTTGGCCTTGTCCGAGCAGCAGGCCTCGCCGGCCTCCCACATGTCCATGTTCTTCATCTTGGGCGCGGTCTTTTCATAGACCAGATCGCCGTCGATGAACATCTTGATGGTGGGATACGAGGCCCCGAATCCATGGTCGTCCCAATAGTGAGCCCCAACCTTATAGCACTTGCCCGGCTCGGGACTAACGTAGTTGAAGTTCTCGGGTCCGGCCCCGTCCGTATCGTCCCGGTCGAGGTGGGGCTGGAACAAGGGGTCAAGGGCGCTGTCCTCGACCCAGATGGGATGGGGATTGAACCAGAAACAGTCGTACTTCAGGTCAAAGAACCCGTCCGGTTTGCCGTCGTGGTCGACGTCCGCTGAACTGGCGTACGGATGCACCACGTGCAGGTCCATGTCCGAGCCGCAGTCTTTCCCGGCCGAGCACTGGTCCGTGGGGTCCGGGTCATTGGGCGTGCTCCAGGTCAGTTCCACGTGACAGCCCTCCCCGGCCTTGACGTGCACCAGCTTTTCGGCGGTATTGCACGACTCGAATCCGAGTTTGTTGAACACCTTCAGGCGGAAGAGGTAGTCGCCGGCCATATTGGCGGTGAAGAACGGTTGCTTGAAGGTGGAACTGGGCTCGAAGATGTCCGCGGATCCGTTGGGCGCGGAGTTGGTCCACTCCCAGCCGATGATGCCGCCCCCGGTTGTCGGGTCGTAGCTCTGGTCATAAAATTCGAGGGTGGACTGCACCAGGACATCGCCCCCGTCGGGGACCTCCTTTCCATCACTCATGATCATGAAATCGGCAACCGGGCACTCGCCCGCGACACCGATGCCGTTTATGGGAATTTCCCGGGGCGTATAGACCGAACTGTTGTCCACCAGGATCGTGCCGGTGTCCGGAACGACCTTTTCGTCAACGTCCTTGTCCACTGAAAGGGGCAGGTACTTGACGACGAATGATTTCTTTTCACCTGGTTGCAGAACCAGGGGCTTGTCTTTGGAGAAATCGCCCAGGCCTTCCAGATCCAGTTCGAAGTCGGGGCTGGAGTCCTTGGACAGCGCGACGCCGGTGATCTCGACTTCCTTGTCGCCGCAACTGACCAGGGCGACCGGCTGTATCTCCAGGGTAGTGGTCACCACGGTCCCGAAATCGACCTCCTCAGGTTCGGCCTTCAGGCATGGACCACTGACATTCGCCCAGACCTCGACGTCCAGGCCGTCGGCCCCGGTCACGGGGTCATTGGAAAGGAACGTCAGGAATGCCTTGGCGGGCTCGTCGCTGCTGGCGCCGTAGCTGACGGGAACCTGAAACGACGAGTTGGCGGGAACGACCACCGGGGAATCGCAGGTCTCGGCGCCAATCGTGTTGAACTCGGAGCCTGGGAAGTAGTAGTCCTCGATCGGCTTTCCATCCGAACCATCGCAGCCCCACTGGAAACTGAAGCCCTCGACTGGGCTGCGGTACCTTACTTCCGATATCACCAGGTCGCCCAGACCGGTGTTCAGCAGATTCAGGACCCCCTCCGATTTGGTGCCTTCCTTTACGATTCCCAGGTCAAGGACCTCGGGACTCGCCATGAAATTGGGCGCGTCCTGGGCCTTTTCACCGAAGTTGATGATGAAGTCTGAGATGACGCTGTTGTTCGAGATGTGCAGCGTGGCGGAGTGTTCGCACTGGCCCTGGCCGCGTGTAAAGCGAATTTCGGCACAGAATCTGGTGATGGCGCCGCCGGGCATGTCCGCCGGCGAAACCGACACGGGAAAGGCCGGTGTCTCCTTGTAGACAACCTGGAAAAGTGGCACGTCGCCGGTGTCCCCGGCGCAGGGGCTGAATTCCAGGCTCAGGGCATCTATCCTCAGGTCCACCGTGCCGGGGTTTTCGATGCAGACCTGATAACCCCATTCATCCCCGGGATTGAACACGGCGCCGATTGTGACATCCTGGCCGGTGTCGATATGCTCCCAGCCCGAACCGCCCGCCTTGACCTGACCTTCGACATCTATTTTGGGCTTGTCGGGAACAGTGCCGGAAGAGCATCCGGCCGTGATGACTGCGATGGATGAAAGGGTGACCATGGAAAAAAGACTGATGGTTCTAAGCATCGAAAACCTCGATCCGTCCGAATACATCATACAGAATGGACCAACTCCATTTCTATTGGGGCGGTCCGAACGCCTTGAGACAGCCGGCCGCCGAATCGCCCAGGCTGTCCTGAAAGATCAGAATCACGATCAGAATCAGGACATAGAAAGCCACTCTGGTCCAAAGCGCCCTCTTGGACGGCGCCTCGCCCATGGATTGCCTGAGCCGGTACCTGCGACGGTTGTAACCCAAAAGTAGTCACCTATCTGAAATTCAGGCTTCCACCGAAAAACTTCAACGGTACGGCCCGGTCCGTTTCAACCCCTTCCGGGCCCTTTTTGTGCACCACGACAACGACGCGATGGCCGTCCCGGGACCAGAACGCAGTCTTCATGTTGAGCCTGGTTCCCTCGCCATCCAGGGTGATCGTGTGCAGGTCGGCGAATTTTTCCCCACGCATGACCTTGATCCTGAACCGGCGGCCCTTCTGAAACGCGACCAGGGTAAAGCGTCCGTCCGGCGACGTGGCGGACTCCTTACCAGGATCGCTGATCCGGTATCGTTTGCTGATTTTCGCGACCATGGGCCTGGCGTCCTTGACGGATTCGATGGGAAAGCCCTTTTCCTGTTTGCCCGTGCTGAACGACCTGACGGAAAGGAAATCCCCGACGTTTTCGTCCCTTACAAGCATCAGGTACCGATGCCCTTTGCCGGAAAACCCCAGGAATTCGATTGAACGCCCGGCATCGTGGCCCGCGATGGCTGAAACGGAAAAAGCGCTAGCAACCATCATTGCGATTACCGAAACCTGACGTATCCGAATCACCCTGTCCTCCGGCGGTCGCGGAAAACTACAGCAAAAGGGTGGATTTATACGTAGCGGCCTCATCCGGCGGTGGAAAGGCCCAGCCGCCCACCACCCGGCGGATGCAGGCGTCCAGACCCTCGTCCATTTCCCCGCCCGCCTGATCGACCTGGATATTCCGCACCCTGCCATCCAGCCCTATGCTGAAGGACAATCCCACCTTCACGGGCATATCCGTTCGGCGGGTCATCCTGCGTTTACAATCCGAAAACTTGCGCATTTTCGTCGCCAGGAAGGCGTCCATGCCGCTCTTGTCGAAGTTGTGCTTCGGCATCTTGGTCATGGTATGGGGCTTGACGTCGACGGTTGTCTCCTGACGGTGGGCCGAGTCATTGGACAGAATACCCGCGTAACGCTTGAATTCGGCCTGGGCGTGCGGGTCGATCTTGCCCAGGGTAACCGGTATCGGATCGTCGGGGGCAGCGTATGAAGAAGACGCTTCGTTCGGGCGGATTGCAGCGGGTTTCCTGAGCTGTCCGCCATCTGCATTCTTGGAGGACGCGTGTCTGGGGGCGCCTGAAAACACCCTGCGTTTCGAATTCGACATGACCGGATCCGGCCTGGGCTGTTTCTCGGGCTCGTGTTTGATTACGGCGTACAGCTTCTGCTTGAACACGGGAACCGCGCCGGACTCATGACTGCCGATGCCGAGGTCCACCGGATCCGAGGTCAGCGCCAGATAAAGGGCCAGGCCGATACCTCCGACGATCAGGACGCCCAAGGTCCCCAAAACGGCTGCCTTGTGCTTGCGTCCCTGTCTGGACAGGCGCACCATGACGCTGAAGTCTTCGAGCCGTGTGTCCGTCGCCGGTCCACCTTTCGGCGGAGGCGCCGCCTGAGCGGCCGCGGCCTCACCGAATCTTATCGCCTGCTCGCCGGTGGCGACACGGCCCTGGGTGTCGTCATGAGACGCAGGGGGCCACCGCCCGGCTGGAAGCACCTGGGCCTTGTTGAAGAATTCCGCGGAACTGGATGTTTCATCGTCATCCGTCGGGAAAAGGTCGTCGTCACTTGGGGCGGTTTCCGTCTGTTGACCTGCGGGCGTGGTTTCCGGTGCGACCGAGGGCGCGGGTGTCGCGGGCAGGGGCGGCGGCTCGTCAGCGTCCGGGATCTCGGGTTCCTCGGGCTGGACCTCGTGGGCCTTGCGAATGTCAATCGAAGGCTGGGAAATTCCGGAATACAAAGAATCCACCACCTCATCGCCGGTGGGCGCGACCCTTGGCGCGTCGGCGAAAGAGATGCTGCCGCTGCTTTCATCAGGGAGAGGCGGTGGTGATTGGCCAGGTGCGCTCCTGGATGGGGTGGGGGTTTGAGCGGAACCGACGGAACGAACCACGGTGCGGTCGTATTGTCCGGCCTTCCACTCAGTGAACCCGGTCACCAGTTCCTGGAGTTCGGGGACCTTGTTCATGCGCAGCCAGGAGGGCATGGTCGGCCGCCACATGAAAGAGCGTTCATGCAAATGACCTTCCCGCAGAAGCTGGATGATGCGGTCGCGGTGCATGGGGCCGATGCGCTTTCCCTTCCTTATGGCAAACCATGCATTTTTGCGCTTTCCCGCCCCGGCCTTGGCCGCGGAGCGTTCGGTGGGGATCTGCGGCAAGGCGCCTGTCCGGGTCGTGGGTCGGCGCGCGGCGGATGACCCGCGTCCCACGGTCGGCATGCTGGTCGTGGGCTTCGCGTCCCCGGCGCGGGCCTGGCTGGAGGTGGTCGTGCGACGGACCTGGCCCGCTGGCTGACTGCCGGCCGCTGAAACAGCGGTCACAGTTTCACCACCCTTGGCCGGATCACGAAGGAGGTGGGTCTGGTTGCACTTATGGCACGTAAACCTCAGCACCTTGCCTTTGAGGCGCTCGTCGTCGATGCGGTAGCGGGCATTGCACTTGAGGCACGAGAAGACCATGACCACCCTTTGAAGGCACTGCCTGCGGTCCAGCAGAGCGCCGAAATGCTAGCATGAGATCGGCCATGGAACAAGAACGGTGTCGCTGATAGGCAAAGCCCAGGGCGACGCCGGGTTCGCGTGAAGCGGGCAGGCTCGGTCCGCCGCTTACGCTGGCCGACGAACCGGTGTGCGAGGACTTGTTGCCATGTGATATATTGAGTCAGTCCACTCGATCGGGCATCGCGCATGAAGGTCGATCCCATCCTGTACAATCTTCTGAAGGAATTGCGACAGGGCCGATTCCGGCCCCGCGCCATCAGGCGTTTCGTGAAGGACGGAATAGCCCACGCAATCGACCTCGCCTGGTCCCTGGAAGGGCTCAGACATTCCTTTTTCGCCGCCTCGGGTGTGATGCTCGGTGTTCTGGCCGTGCTTGGCGTGGCCATGGCCCAGATACTGCCGGGCGGCGTGGGAATGGGGACCTGGATAGCTCAGGGCCTCCTGTTCGTGTTCGTTTTCGGACTGACCTTGCTGCAACTCGGTCTTGTGCGTAGCGAATCGTCCGGGGAGGTGTACGATCGTTTCGTGTTGCCGAATATCCTGACCCTCCTGAGATTGCTGGTCATCCCCTATCTGATTGCATCGATATCCGCCGTGGCGGATGCCTCTGCGAATTCGGGCGGCGATACGTTGGCGTCCAGATTCGCGCTGGGCCTCGTCATTTTCGCTATCACCACCCACGTGCTGGACGGGACACTGTCCAGAAAACTTGGCCTGACCTCCGAGTTCGGACGTATTTACGACCCGGTGGTGGATGTGGCGTTTCACTCCAGCATGGCGGTTTCCCTGTACAACAACGGCCTTGTGGGGTCCGTTTATCTGGTCGTCGTGCTGGTCCGATACCTGCTGCCTCCGTTTGCCGGGGCCTTCCTTTATCTGTTCCGCGAACCGTTTCAGGTTAAGTCGACCATCATGGGAAAGCTGTCGTCCTTGCTGCTTTCACTTTTTCTGACCTATCTGATGGCCCTTTTCGCATTTGGGGCGCGCAGCGACCCTGGCGCCATGATCGTGACCGATGGGCTGGAGAAGGCTTCCATCACCGTCTGCATCGCGACCATCGTCTTTTTTCTGGGGCGGGGCGTGAAGATTCTGAAAAAGGGGTCGAAGCAATCACGAGCTTGAAAGCCCCCGAATCCAAGATGTCGAAAGTTGTGTATAACCTCTTGAAAAGAGGGTAGAAATATTCGTAGTGATATTTTCTGCATGAATGCTGGACTTGCGGTACCTGAGAGTTGTCAGGCGCAGCAT
>JAADHL010000255.1 GCA_013151875.1 Deltaproteobacteria bacterium | reverse complement strand
TGATGGAACGCAAACGCGAGGACCAGCGCAAAGAGTTTGTCAACCGGTTGATGAAGAAGGCCAGGGTCCGGATACATGAAGACGCGGTGCGACAGGTCATCGATTCCGTTTCGGGAAAGGAACGCAAATGAAATCTGTATTTCCGGTTTTCCTGCTTGCAATCGTATTTGCTTCCGCGCCATGCCCGGCCCGACAGACCAATCAGGCGGCAGGTCAAAGGACAGGTCAAAGGACAGGCCAAGTTGAGGTCAGGAAAGGCTCCGAGACCCTGGTTGACGGCATAGCGGCCTCCATCGGCAAGGAGGCCATCACCATACATGAGGTGCGCAAACGCCTTGCAGCAGCGAAGAACCCGGTGGCCCAGATCTTTCAGGGCAACGCGGCGGACAGCAATTCCGGGTTCGTGACGGCCCTGGACGACCTGATTGCCGAGCACCTGCTGATGAATGAGGCCAGGAAACTGGGTCTGGAGGTCAGCGAACGTGACGTGGACCAGCACGTCAAGGGGATCATGGATCAGAACGGCTGGGGGGAATCCGACTTCAAGTCGGCGATCAAGATGCTGGGGTACGACAATGTAAAGGCCTACCGCGAGCACGCCCGCAAGGAACTGCTGAAGGGTCAGGTATTGCGACTCAAGGTGGGCTCGACCATCCGCGTGACCGACCGGGAAATCGACGAGGCGTTCAAGGCCGCTTACCACGGGGGGCTCAAGGAGGACGAGGTCCATCTGTGGCATATTGTTTTCAGGATTCCCCAACAGGTCACCCTGCCCCAGATCAGGGACATGATCGCTCGCGCCAAACGTGTCAGGGGCATGATAGTCAGCGGCGAAAAGACCTTTGAGGAGGCGGCCAGGGAATTCAGCGAGGACGGGACAGGCCAGCGGGGCGGCGATGTCGGTTTCTTCGGGCACGGCAAGCTTCAGCCTTCCCTGGAGGAAGCCGCGTTTGCCCTGAAGGTGGGCGAGATTTCGCCCGTGGTCCAATCATCGGTAGGTTTTCACATACTGAGGGTGACTAAGCGGCGGGTCGTGGACCTCAAGGATCCGGATGAGGCCCGTGCGCGTATCAGGTATCAACTTACCGAAGCTGCGTTCCAGACCGCTCTCAAGTCCTACCTGGAGGGGTTGAGGGCTGCGGCGCACGTCGAAGTCCGCGATATTCCCGGCCAATGACGTCCGTCTGAATCATGCCCGGCCCCACGCGAAACATTCCTGTTCGGTCAGGGCGGCTGGTCGTCAAAGTGTCCCGCCGCGTCTGAGTTGGTCACGCAGCACTGCCATCTCCCGGTCGATCCGGGTCAGACGCTCCACCTCGGCCCGTTCCCCGTCCGAGGTGTCGATCACGTGACGGATTCCCCCTTCCGCCATCACCAGTCGTCGATCCGACTTCAACATGATCAGGGGATCGTGAGTCGCGATCAGGACGATACGGCGTTCCTCGATCAGGAATTCCAGGGCCGCATGGCGGTCGATCCCCGCGTTTTCGATCTCGTCTATCAGCAGCACTGGGGCGTCGGCGACCAGCACCACGTCGGCCACCATCAGTGCTCGGGCCTGACCCCCGCTGAGCGTGGCCAGCGGTTGATCGACCTGAAAGGGCTCCCCAGCCAGTCGATTGGCCTGATTCGCGACCATTTCGGCCAAGTCTTCGTTGGTCGGGTCTTTGTCCCCGTTGCCACGGGCCTGTGCGTGCATCTTCACGAACTCGCGCACGGTAAGGTCCAGGAAGAACTGCATGGCCTGGCTGATCCTTCCGACCGCGAAGCCGGATTGAAGCACCTCGTCGGGCACGCCGGACAGGACCACCTTGCGTCCCGTGGGCGAATCCCCAGGGGTGAGTCGTTCGATATCCGCCAGCAGCCGTGTCTTGCCGGACCCCGTGGGACCCGCCACGGTGGTTACCTCGCCGGGTCGCAATTCCAGCACGCCGCAGGATTCAGGCCGGCCTTGCTTGTCGGTGCCCGGCTCCAGTCGCATGACCACGTTCATAATCCCAACTCCCGCCCAGCGCCAGGGCCCTGACAGAAATGGCAATACCCCATGGGCAGTCTGGCGCGCAGAGGTTCCAGTGGGAGCAGAACGCTGTCGGGGCGTCCGATCATGGCCCTTGCAACCGGGAGCGTGCCCTCCCCGGTCAGACCGTCCACATGCATGACCAGGGCGGACGGGTTCAGTTCCCGCAGGCGGTCCAGAAACACCTGCCGTTCAGCCTGACTGATCATCTCGGACCTGGTCAGCACCACGATGTCGGCCCCTTCCACCAGGGGCCGCATCTTGGCGGGCGCCAGAATGCCCGCGAGTCCGCTGACGGCGCATATCGACAGGAACCTGCCCAGAAAGGGTGAGCAGCGGTGACACAGTCCGGCCGTTTCTATGACCAGCAGGTCCAGCCCCTTCGCCAGGCCCCACGAATACGCGTCGTCCAGCACGCCCATTGCTTCATGATCTGGACAGATGTCAGGGGCCGCGTGCACGACCGCGGGAATGTCGTGACGCCCGTACGCCTGGTCGTCACCGGCCTCCATCGCGTCGATCTTGTAAACGCCGGTGGTCAACCCTTGTCGCGCGGCGTGACGCGCCACGTGCAGAATCAGCGATGTCTTGCCGCTGGCGTGCACTCCCCCGACCACGGCCAGTTTCATGGCTTGACCTCAATGGGGTGGAGTTCATCGGTTCCGTACAGGTTCGCGTAGCTCCTCGACACCCCGGTGCACTCCTTCCGGAGTCGGCACGCACGGCACGCGGGCGCCTTTGACCTGAGCATCTCTATGGATACGTTGTCCACGGGGCCCTCCCGCGCGTCCCTGACCAGCCTGAGGATCTGCATGTATCGGTCGAATGAATATCGCTCCATGCCGGGCAACAGGCATGGGGGAATCCCACGGAAGGTCAGCGGAAGCGAGCCGTCATGGGCGATCTTCAGGGCCCTGCGCACCGGCTCGACCACGTCCAAGAGCCTGGGAACGAGCTCCTTCCGGTACAGCCAGGCGTTCTCCTCGGGCATGATGAAGTCCAGATTGGGCACGAAAGGGCCGGACCTGGTCTTCGCCAGTTCCAGAAAGAAGCGGGCGAGGTCCTCGACCTGCCCGATGTTTTTGGTGGTCAGCACCGATATGGTGCCCAGGGTCAGGTCGGGAAAATCGGCCAGCGCCTCGAACGCCTTCAACACCCTGTCGAACACCGGGGCCTTCCAGAGTTCCTCCGCCGTTTCACGATCCGGCGTGTCGAAGGACACGCCCACCGCGGTGACGCCCGCATCGACAATGCGTTTCAGGACACCTGGGTAGGACAGGGTCAGGCCGTTGGTAACAAGGATGATCTTGCGAAACCCCATGGCCCGGGCCGCGGTCACGACGCGCAGGATGTCCGGGTGGATGGTGGGCTCGCCCCCGGTCAGGCTCACCCTCTCGATATTCTGCCGACGAGCCAAAGACAAGTCGTCAACGATCTCTTCGAGCCGGCGGTAATAGCGGTTTTCGTGGCCCAGGAGGCAATAGACGCAGTTCAGGTTGCATTTGCTGCCCAGCCTGAGGTCCACGTAGGGCATCAGTTCGGATGTGTAGGCAAGTACGTCTGGGTCCAGGCCGGCCCGGTCACGCACGTCCCTGGATGCGCATATCGTGACGCCTTTGAGGTCCCGGTCGCGCCGGACCCTGACAAGCATGGCCTTTTCCATGTTCAGCAGATCGGGGTCGCCGCCCTCGGCGGCGGTCAACCATTCATCCAGGGGCGCCAGACCGTACCACTTGCCGGAAATGTCGCTGGAATCGCCGCCCGAGCCATCGTCGCCGGCCCGCACGATCCCCCGGGACACGAGTCCGGGGAGGGCCTTTTCAACCTGCTCGGGTTCCATCTGGCACAGGTGGGACAGGCGCTCGTAGGGTTCATGGCCGAAACCGAAAAAACCCTGAAGCAGGGACCATTCCATGGGATTCAGGTCCAGCGCCGCACGGATCGCGGTGAACTCCATTGGGCCTCACTCAGGTCTCGACCTCGGACCGTCCGAGGCAATAGGAACAGTATAACCGTGGAAGGCCGGTTCGAGGGGCGACCGCATCGTCAAAGCCGTGTTTGAATTCGTTCATCAGCGCATGGTACAGCCCACCGATGCCTTCACCTGTCAGACCGTTGAACCACACGATCTTCGCGCCGGGATTCCTGTTCCTCACCCCTGCCGCGAAAACCTCGCGCTCGGCGTGCGAGACCAGGTCACCCTTGGTCACAAGGCAGATGTCCGCGTCGGTCAGCAAGGGCCCCAGACCGGCTGGGGCATGTATCCCGGCCGAGCAATCCAGCACGCACAGGGCCGGCCTGTCGGTCAGGAACGGCGCGCACCGGCCGCACAGACCCGCGGTTTCGATGACCAGCGTGTCCAGCCGCCTTTCGTCGGCAAAGGATTGCATGTCATCGAGTCTTTCCATCAGGACATGGTCCGGACAGTATCCGCCGGCCAGAATCGTCGTCGCGGGAATATTCCTGGATTCCAGGACCTGCTGGTCATCGGTGGTGACGCAGTCGACCTTCACCACGCCCATTCTTCCCAGGTCCGGGGCCCTGCGGCTCATCCACAGAACGGCGCAGGTCTTACCCGACGAGGGGGTTCCGCCGATGATTAATGATCTCAACGGTTTTCTTCCACGTGATCCAGGACCCATCCCGGGTGGGACCACATGACCCACCCGAACTCATGACCCGCGAACGGGTGTCCCAGGAAGCCCTCCCTCCAAGACTCTATCGGGGCCAGGTCCTCGCCCATGGAGGAAAGGTCCAGGCGCGGGCCGCCGGGCACACTGACGATTCGTGTATCCAGGCCGTGGCCGAGCGCCGCGCCCACAAGCCTGGGCAGGAAGTCGCGCAATCGTTTTCTGAATTGTTCGTCGAAAGGCGGCAGATGGGCGTCCAGTCGGTCCGGCAGCGCGATGTAAAGCGTCTTTCCGCCGGCCCCGGCAAGCCTTGCGATCAGGTCCGTGCACGTGTCCTCTTCGAACCTGAATTCAGGCGCAAGCGCCATTCCGGGCACCATGAAAAGCGCGGGCAAGGTGCCGGCCGCGGGCTTGAAAACCTCAAAGACCTCTTTTATTCGGGCAAGGTTTCCGGCCAGCCAGACACCCCGGTCGGGCATGCGCAACATGGGCGGCAGGGTCACCAGACAGAACTCATCGATCCCGTATTTCATCGCCGCCTGGACGAATTCGGCGAACGGCGTCCTGGACATGCCCCCATAGAGCAGGCGTATCTTTTTGTTCCACATGTCGCGTATTCCGGACAGGACCCTGTGGAGGTCTTTCCGGCCCAGCAGGTCCAGGCTGTCGATGGTGACGGTGTGCCCGGGCATGCCGCTTTTGAATCGCTCGGACAGGGTCTGGAGTATGGCTTCGGCCATGCGGGCGGGCGACATCTGTTCCAGACGGAAACCTGGACAGCGGTAGGTGCAGGTCCGGCAGGCCTCCACCCTGACGAACTGGCCCTTGGCCACGCGGCCCTCGGGTCTGTCAGGGGACGGAACAAAGGATTTGAAGGTGCGCAGCGGCGTGTCCTGATGCTCTATGACCGGCCCCAGGTGCTCCAGCAGACATGGGGCGATGTTGTAGGGCTTTATGCGTCCCTCATGGGAACGGACGACTGGGGCGGCGGCCTCGATCGCCTTGACGAGGTCGTCCAGGGACAGGAGGAATCTGGATGCGTGATCCAGGACCTCGCCGGAGACGATGAAAGGCTGCACTATGTGCAGACGGATGCCCAGTTTTCCGGCCAGACGCAGTGTTTCCTGAAGCTGATTGACGTTTTCGGGGACTACCAGGGTAATGGTGTGGGTATCCGGAACGCCGCCGTTTTCGGCGCGGATCGCCTCGATGCAGCGGATCCCGGCCAGGAGTTGTCTGAAGGCCCCCTTGACGCCCACCAAGCGGTCGTGAACCTGGCCGTCGGGGCCGTGCAGGGAAAAACTCACGCCCGTCAATCCGGCGCCGACCGCTTCGCGCGCAAAGTCCGGATAAGAGAAAAGACGACCGTTGGTGGTTACGCTGATGCGGTCGAACCCCTGAGTTCGGGCGTACGACAAGAGGTTTATGAAATCCCGCCTGATGGTCGGCTCGCCCCCGGAGAAGGCGATTTCGTCGTAGCCTTGTTCGTGGGCCCGGAGGATACGTTGTTTGAGCACCGCCGTGTCGGGGTCGGGGCCGGGGTCGCTGGCCCTGCGCAACGCTCGCTGGGGGCAGTAGATGCAGTTGTTGTTGCAGGATACGCCGGTTTCTATGGTCATCACGCCGCGGGACATGCCACCTGCCGTCACGGGTTGGGAATCGGGATCGCCGCCCTTTCCAGCGATATGAACGTAGATCGGGTACAAAGACCTCGATGGAATTGTCGCGTCCGGGGTTGTGGCTGTCAAGGATCGCCGGGGCCTCGCACCGGTTCTTGAAACGTCAAGAGATTGGCGCAATACCCCGCCGGTGTTTGACAAGCCGCTCGCAGTTTTGACATTCTGCCGGCAGAGATAGGGGCGTCGATGGAAAAAATAGCTATCTACGGCAAGGGCGGAGTCGGAAAATCGATGGTCGCCACCAACCTGAGCGCCTACTACGCGCTTCAGGGAAAGCGGGTGATCCATCTGGGATGCGATCCCAAGCAGGATTCGGCCATTCGCCTGATGGAGAAACCCAGGGAACTGAAGACGGTCCTCGACGTGCTGGGCAATGACCCGGCCGCCACGCCCGTCGAGGATATCGTGAACATTGGGCGTCACGGCATTCACTGCTGCGAGGCGGGAGGCCCTGAAGCGGGTCTGGGCTGCGGGGGCCGCATGGTCGAATTCATGGACGAAATGGAGCTGCTGGAATCGGGCGGCTATGACGTGGCCATATTCGACGTGCTGGGTGACGTGGTGTGCGGCGGTTTCGCGGCGCCGCTCAGAAAGAACTTCGCCGAAAAGGTGCTGATAGTCGTGTCGGAGCAACCCATGTCGCTGTTCGCGGCCAACAACATCGCCCGCGCGGTGGTCACGTACAAGCGCAACGGCATCCGTTTGGCGGGTCTGATCGTCAATCAGGTCGTGGAGGGTTTCGACCGTGAACGGCTGGAACGGTTCGCGCAACGCCTGAACACGAGGATAGCGGCAACGATTGAACTCGACCCTATGATCGTCAAGGGCGAAAGACGCCTGCTGACCATCATCGAGCATGCCCCTGGGTCCAGCCCGGCCCGCGCCATCGCGGCGCTTGGCGAGGACCTGCTGGAGCTGGGACCGGAGGACACGCCCCTTCCCACGCCCATGAGCAATTTCGAGTATTTCGAATTCATCCGGGACCTGTATGAATGACAGGGCAAACAGTGATTTGATCCATGTCGGGCTGCCGTATGGGGAACGCCTGTCGGCGGGTCGCAGAGGGATCGAACTGTTCGCGCGGTTGCTGGGCCTGGACGCCCCTGGTTGCGCCTTCCCGGTCGAAGGCGTGAACTGGGAGGAGGACCATGTCAGGGTCGAGGTGGGGACAGGCGCCGATGACGATGTGATTTTCATGTTTCGGCCCATGTCCGAAAAGACGCCCGCGTTCGTGCGAACCGACCACATCGCCGTCACCTATCGTCACAAGGAGATACCGGCCGATCTGGCGGAAATGGTTGCCGCCGGCGTTCCCGCGCGTCTGAAGGGAATGACGTTCGACGAACTGGTCAGGCAACTCGCGCTGGACCCCGAACTGGCGAAAGCGAAGGAAAAGACCGTTTCGGATGCAAGTCCGGGGAGACTGCTGGACATGTGGGGCGCCCCGGAGGCGTGGGCCGATTTCTTCGCGGACGGCGAGATTGAACGCGGCCGCCTGGACTCGATTGACCTGCCGCGGCTGTTCAGGGTCATACAGCATGGCGAACTCGAATGCGCGCAACAGTCCCCGCACGAGTACGCACCCACCGTTTCGATGGTCGAATACCCCTGGGACGACAGGGTGAGGGACCTGGGGATGCCGGCGTTCACGAGGCGTTTTCATGACCCGCCCCGCGAGGCGTTCGAGGACATCATGCAGACCACGGACCTCACCGAGCAGGATGTGGTGAGGGGAAATCCGGAAAAGATCAGGTCCATCATGGAATGCGTCCTGAAACAGCCCAACCCGAACCAAAAGCCCATCATGTTCAGCAAGACATGCGTGTCCGTGGTCACGGGCGAGGATGTGGAATCCGAGGTCGAGAGGCAGGCGTGCAACTGCGACGTGCCCCTGTTCTTTCTGACAGTGACCCGACAGTCCTCCCTGAATCTCTTCAAGGACCTCCTGGTGGATCGACGACTGGAGGCGGAGGCCAAGGCCGGACCTCCCGATCCCGACGCGGTGAATCTGGTCGGGTTTCCGGATACGAGGGACACTGCGGAGGTGTCCGACCTGCTGGGCAGGTACGGCAGAAAGGTGAACCGCTTGGTCATTCCGGACCTGGGGACCGACATCATCGACGACATGCCGAGGGCGTCCCTCAACATCATCAGGAGCAACGCCAACTGGCGGAACTTCTACGAGCAGGTCGTGGAGGGATCCCGGATACCCCATGTCGAGATGACGGCCCCCTACGGCATGGAGGGGACACGTCGCTGGTTGTCGGGCGTACTGGAGGCCCTGGGTCGGGAAGGCGGTCCGGGCAGGATCTGGGCCCAATACGTGGACGAACACGAGGCAGCGTGGCGCGAGGCTCGCGGGCGTTGCAGCCGGCACAGACTTGTTTTCGTGATGCGTGGACGCGACACCCACCACCTTACGGACCCGGCCAGCACCTGGGGCGTCCCCTTGATCCAGGTCGTCGAGGAACTGGGGTTCGGGATGGACGTGCTGCTGCGACTGAGCGGGAGGAACGAGGCCGCGTCCAAGGCGGGCGAGGTGAACGGGCTCTTCAATCGTCCCGGGGACCATTCCATCAAGGGCTTCAACACGTTCGAGATGATGAGGAAGCGGCTGGCCGACTCGCGGGCCCAGGCCGCTTTCACCAACCACTACTTCGACTGGCGGATCAGCGAGGCCGGCAAGAACCGGTTTTCGCTGCGACAGTTCGAGGTGGGGCTGGAGGGGACGATAAGGACCGCCGCACGCCTGGCCGACATCTGTGAAACGCCGTTTTACGGCAGATATCGTCGCTATCTGGGGCGGACCGCGGACGGATTCAGACTGACCACCGGACGAGGCGAGGACTCATGAGCGGGCGGGAGGACATTGAAAGGCCCCCGGACAAGGACTCTGAATGCCGGGACTGGTCGCAACGGGTCACCTACTCGTACGTCACCGGAGTCTATCTGGCGATCAACGCGATTCGGGACGCCTATCTGTTGATGGAAAGCCCGGACTGCGCCCATCTGAAGACCCAGTTCGTCCAGGGCAATCACGATTGGATGTCCGACCTGACCAGCGTTTCCGGCCATCACCGGATTGCCAACACCGGCCTCCACCCGGTCCAGATGACCCAGTCCAGGGAGGGCGTCATTCGTGAAGCCCTGATGCGGATCGCGACGCACGAATCCGCGGGCGGCGTTCTGCTGGCCTCGATGCCGATGGCCTACGTCACCGGAGCGGACTATGAACGACTGTGCGACGAGGTGAGTGAGGCCACGGGCAAGACCGTGATACCGGTGCCCGGCAAGTCCCTCAGCGGCGACTGGATGGACGGTTACGCCGAGACGCTGCTGGCCGTCGCGCGGGGCCTGGACCTGGAAGGGGCGACTCCTTCGCCGGAAAAGGTGGCGATCGTGGGCTATCTGTTCGATCGCAACGAGGGCGACCATCGCGCCAACGTCCGTGACCTGCGCCTGGCGATATCGGCGCTGGGCCTCGATCCGGTGTCGGTCTGGCTGGAAGGTCAGCGGTTCGAGGACCTGGCCGCGGTTCGGGAAGCCGGCCTGATACTGTCCTTTCCCTATGGCCGAAAGGCGGCCCGCTGGATCGCCAAACGCACCGGGGCGCGCCTCATCGAGTGCGAATTGCCCTTCGGTCTTGAAGCCACCGAGCGATGGATTCGCCTCATTGGAAGCCTGACCGGGCGTGAGCAACGCGCCGAGGCGTACATTGATCGGTCGCTCGCCGAGGTGATACCCGCTCTTGAATGGGTCATTCCGTACCTGTTTCAGGGCAGACGTTTCGGTTACGTTGGCGACCCGGTGCTCGTGAAGGGGGTGTCGCAGAGCGCGGCCATGCTTGGCGCCAGGTTGTCTTTCGCGGTCATCACCAACATGAGCCATCACACTGCCGGGCTTGACTTGGGGGATGGTGTGCGGGTCCTCGAATATCCGCGGTTGCGCCAGTTTTCCGAGTTTTTTCAATCGCTGGAATCCGAACGGAACGTGGACCTGGTAATAGCGAACAACCCTGGCATCGGCAGGTTGCCCGTGGCCTCGGTGCAACTCGGTTTTCCATCGATGTATGAACATCACCTCTACCCAAGGCCGTTCCTGGGTTTCGGCGGTTTCCTGGCCTTCGCCGATGCGCTGGCCAATGCGATCCGCCGCGAGGAAGTGGCGCGCACCAGTCCATTGGGGCGGGGTCCGGGGATGCACAGTGTCTGAAGACGCCCAATCAGATAGGGCTTCGAACTGGACCAGGAGGCTTTCAGCAATCCTGAAAAAGGTCGGCCTGCCCGTAATCGACATCATGCTGACGTCCAGGGGCCTGGATGTCATCCTCGAAGGTGACGACGGCGACCGGATATCGGTGCTGGTGCGTGATCGCGACGATGACAACGCCTGGTTCATTTCCGAACGATTCGCCTATTCCTATCGCGCCACCGCGGAACCCGCCGAGGGGGACCGCGGGAACATCGACCTCTGCCGCAGGGTGCTGGTGCACCTGGAGGACCGCTTTCCAAAGGACTGGAACATGGTTGCTTCGGCGGGGGACGACAGCCTGCCTCAGATATTTGCCGAGCGTTTTCCATTCGCCACGCTGGAAAGGTCCAGGACCGATGGCAGCCTGAACACCGAAGTGCTGGTCCGCCTGAACCGTGAATGCAACCTGGACTGCCCCTTCTGCTCTGCCCCCGACCTTGAACAGGTGGATGCCGGTGACCTGAACGCCTGTCTGGAATGGGTGTCGGAAAACCTTGAAGGGGCCAGGGTCGCGTTGACGGGCGGGGAACCCACGTTGCGACGCGACTTCGATGAGGTCCTGCGGTTCGTCCTTGGATTGTCAGGGATCGAGGCCGTGCAGGTCCAGACGAACGCCGTGCGCTTTGCGTCTTCCGGCTGGGCGGCGTCACTGCCTGGGCCGGATCCCATGTTGAACTACTTTGTGTCGATGCACGCCGTGGACCCCGACTTGTACGACCTCTGCACGGGCGGCGAGGGGCAGTTCGAGCGGGCCGTAAAAGGGACGCGGGCCCTGCTGGCTGCGGGCCATCGGGTGGTCCTGAACGTGGTCGTCAACCGTCACAACCTGCACCACCTGGATGAACTGGTGCGGTCGATTCCTGGGGTTTTCGGTGGAGACAGCCCGCAGGATACCCTGGATTCCCTGCCGGGGTTGCACTTTTCCACCCTGACGTGTCCCCCGGGCAGGCCCGAGGTCGAGCGATGGCTCGTCAGGTATTCGGAACTGGTTCCCAGGGTGGAGGCCGCCGCAGCGCTGGCGCAGGGCCTTGGAATCGAGGTCGATCCCCTGGTAGGCAGCACCCATGCCGCGGTTCCGCCTTGCCTGGTGGGGCATGAACACCGACGAGCAGCGACCCACAGGCCCGAGCCCCTGTACGGCGAGACCGGGTACGAGGATTACCGGCGTCCGTGGGTAAAGGCGTCTTCGTGCCGCCGCTGCCGCCTTGACCGTTATTGCCTGGGCGTGCCCGCCCCCTATGCCCGTCAGTTCGGCCTGGGTGAGCTTAAGCCGGACTCCGGCGAAGACCAGCAACCTGGATGCCTCGTGATGTCCGTAGCCGACTTTATTTCCGGCGCCCCCGTGATGTCAGGGACCCGCTGTGTTCGAGTGGATCTGGGTCGTCCCATAGCGGGTGATCAGGGATGGCCGGTGGACGAAATCATGGATGCCTGTGACAGGGCGACCCGCAGAGGCATGGAGGTGGAACTGGCTTGCCGCCTGGTCGAATCCACCTTGCGCGCAGTTGACGGCCTGACCCGCCTGGCGGCCAGATTG
>JAADHL010000045.1 GCA_013151875.1 Deltaproteobacteria bacterium | reverse complement strand
GCCGTCCGACTGGCCGACGCTGGCGTGGACATGATAATCGGGCACCACTCGCACATCGCGCAACCGTGGGCCGTGTTCGGGTCGATGCCGGTGTTTTTCGGCCTGGGAAATTTCGTGTTCCCGGACCTGGACCTCGCCTGCGATTTCGACGAAGGGGGCAGGCCGCGGGGCAGATACATCAAAAAACAGGCGCCATGGAACCGCCTTTCCCTGCTGGTTGACTACGATCCGCGTTCGGGTGCCGCGTCGCCCGGCGAGGGCAGAAAGACCTCTTCCGCTCCCCAATGCAGGCATACAACCACGCGATCCGCTCCGGCTTTCCTTGCGAGGGCCGTGTCCCTGGTGATCGCTGCGGCGTCGATCGGAGCGACCCCGGGCCTTGCCCCTTCGGCGAATACCGGATGCGTGGTGGGACAGACGTAACCCGACAGGGCCACGCGGATCCCACCCATGTCCAGAATGATGGGGTTGCCGCAGTTGTCGTCCCGCGTTCCCGCGCCGAAATATCCAACGCCCAAAGCATCCAGCGCCGCGATGGTGTCTTCAAGACCTTCGGGGCCGTAGTCCATGATGTGATTATTGGCCAGGCAGGCGGCAAGAGGCCCCCCTCCGAAGGTACGGATGAAATGCTCCGCGTCGGCCTTCAGCACCACCTTGCCGGTCGCGGGCGCGGTTCGGCGCGTGATGGGGTGCTCCAGATTGAAGACAAGCCCGCCGACGCCGTCAATCGTGGACGGGAAGGCCCGCGGCAGATACGTGTCCCCAGCGAAAAAGAGGCGGCCTGTTTCCCGTCGTCCTACGTTCATCCCTTCACCAGTTCGTCCAGCGCGTGTGCCAGTCTGCCCGCGATGGCCTTGCGGGACAACGCCCGTATCTGGTCCTCCACCGGTTGGAATTCCTTCCCGGCGGCCAGCGCCCGCAGGTCATCGGCCATTTCCCCGGAGGTGGTCACGGCCCTTCCCAGGCCGGTTCGCCTCAATATCCTATCGATCGCCCCGCCGACCGGCGCCACTGCCAGGATGGGTCTGCGCATGCCCACGTATTCGAACAGTTTGCCCGTGGCGTTTCCCGCGGCGGATTGCGACGTCTCCTCTATCACGGCCAGGGCGTCGGCCCTGTCCATCATTTTCGAGTATTCTTCATGAGGGAGCGGGCCGAGGCACGTGACCAGGTCGTCCATGTCCATGTCCCCGGCGATCCGACCAGCGACCTGAACGGCGTCGTGCCCGATGAAGGTGACTCTTGCCTTGATGCCTTCCCCAGCAACCTGCTTGACGGCCTTCAGCAGGATGGTGGGGTCCCTGCGTCCCATGTAGAGGCTGCCGCCGTGCAGGATGTGGACGGGATCGCCCGCACGCCGGTGGGTGGCCGCCAAGGGTTCGTGGCGGTCGTGACCATTGGGCAGTATCAGCACGGGTTTGTGGTGAAGTCCTTTCAGGGATTCCGCCAGTTCTTCGCTGACGGTAGCCAGCATGTCGGCCCTGGACAGGACGCGCCGCTCGATCGCCTCATCCATGCGGGCAAGCGGGGGCCACAGACGCTCCACAGGGTTTTGCGACCACAGGTCCCTGAACTCTGCTATCCACGGGACGTTGAACCGACGACTGAAAAAGGCGCCCAGCATGGCGCAGGCCGGTGGCGAACTGGAGGTGAATATCGCGTCCGGGCGGATCCCAGTGCGCAGGAACGCAAGGGCCGCCCCCGGGATCCATGGCAGCCTGCGTCCGGGCATCCTGGTCAGGTTGAGGGGCAGGAGATTCTGCTTTATCTGCCGCAACAGGGCTCGCTTTTTCCCCGTCGATCCAGATGGACCGGTCGTGCCGGAATTGCGGTTCATTTTGCGCCTCAGAGGCGAAAAAATCACTGCGGGATCCAGGAATCCGACCCGGGTTGTGCGCCAAGCCAGGTCCACGATCGTTGGGTCCTCAACCAGGCCATGCAGCACATTTCCGCACAGGACCGCGCACCTGTAACCGTGTTTCTGAAGATGCCCCACCATGCGCGAGGCGCGCAGGCTCGCGATGCCCTCCTGCGGTGGGTAGGCATACGAAATGTAGAGCAAAATCTTCATCAGGGAGTCACCAGAGCCAAACGACCCTATAATACCCCATCGTCGGCCGTCGCCGGACGCGGGGAAAAAAGGTCATGATCCAGCAGGCGTGGGAACAACTGGGCCTGATAGTTCCATTGGTCTTGGCCTTTGCGTCAGTCGCCTTGACCATCTTTTTCTATTACAGGCCGCGTTTTATTCTGCTGGCGTACTTCGCTCTGTTTCCCGCGGAAAGACTCTACATCTCGATGTATGCTTTCAATATCCGTGCTGATGACGCGCTGATTGTTATTGGGGCCGCTGCCGTGCTGTTGAGGTTCGGTTTGAAACCGATTCAAAACAGGTCTCCCGCCTTCAGGAGAATCCTGCTGGTCCTGCTGGTCCTTCAGGCCTACCGGTACGGTTCGATGCTGACGGGCCTGGTGACGGGTTACGTAAACTACTACCTGGCGCTGACGGCCCTGCACTCGCTGTTGCAGATCTACGTGTTCATCGTCGTGGTCAGGAGCGATGAGGACCTTGACTGGCTGTCCTCACGCTATTTTTGGATAGTCGCGGCCTGGCTTGTCTATTTTCTTCCGGACCTTGCGGCTAATCCCTTTGTCCAGGAGGTGGGCAGATATCGGGTGAAAGCAGCATTTTCGGAGGCGGAGGAGGGCGGGTTCAATCCCAACGCCTTCGGGATCATGGCCAGCATGACGAACATGCTGGGTTTCTACCTGTTGTACACCCGTGGCAGGTTGAAGTATCTGCCTGGAGTAGCCGTCGGAATAATCATCTGTATGATGTTCTTTTTCAGGTCCGCGCTGTTCGTTTCCGTGATGACGATCTTGATCTGCGCCTCGGTGGACTTTTTCGTCAGACCCAGGATCAGCTTTATCATTGCCGGAATTCTGGCGATTGTCCTGTATCTGTCTGTCAGCGGCCATTATTCGGGCAATCTGGAAATGTATATGTCCAACATCGACGTAGAAGACCTGGGATTGCGAACCCAGGCCAGAGCCGTTGGATTGTCTATTTTCAGGGACAACTGGCTCACTGGTCTGGGGATGGGCCAGTCGTTTCACGAGATACAAAAGATCAGCAATGGCCTGATGGGGTCGATCCACAATTCCTACGTGATCAGCATGGCCGAGTTCGGGATTATAGGTTTCGGGTGTCTGATCACGTTTTTCATCATGGTTGGGGCAGGCCTTGTCAGATGGGCCTTGAAAGAGCGCGAGGGCTGGTTCTGGACCGCGATGTACCTGGCCTTCCTGGTGAGGATCTATTTTGGCCCCAACCTGTGGTACTCAAAGATGACCATGCAGCATTTCTCGTTCGTTATCGCTGCCCTGGGCATGTATTTGGACAGGGCCGACGGAGTGCTGGAAAACTATGAAGAGGATGCCAGCGCATCCAGAATCCGGCCGGCTGCCTTGCCGTCTCCGTAAGGGTTCCTGACCTCGGCCATCGCATTGTAGGCCGTGGGGTCGTCAAGCAGTTCGCTCACGCCGTCGACGATGCGTTCCCTGTCCGCGGCCACCAGCCTGACAGCGCCCGCGTCAACCCCTTCCGGCCGTTCGGTCGCCGCACGCGTGCACAGCACCGGTTTCCCCAGTGTGGGCGCCTCCTCCTGAACTCCGCCCGAGTCGGTCAGGACCAGGAAACAGCGGTCCAGCAGGGCCACGAAGACAGGATAGTCCACGGGTCCCGACAGGTGCAGGCGTCCGGTCGCGCGGACTGGACCCAGTATCTTTTCCACGGGCAGTTGGACGTTGGGGTTCAGGTGGACCGGATAGACGACATCTATGTCGTCATGGCGTTCGATCAGGTCCCTGATCGCCAGGCAGACGTTTTCCATGCCCTTGCCGAAGCTCTCGCGCCGGTGGCCGGTGACCAGGATCAAACGCCGCTTCCGGTCGAGTCCAGGATAGATGGGATGTATGTCCGACCGCAGGTGGTCCCGGGCGAACAAGAGCGCGTCGATGACGGTGTTTCCGGTCACAATCACGTTTTCCGACGGGACGCCCTCGCTTTGGAGATTCGCCGCCGCCCGGTCCGTGGGCGCGAAGTGCAAGGCCGCGATGCGGCTGGTCACCTGTCGATTCATCTCCTCCGGGAAGGGCGCTTCCATGTCCCAGGTCCTGAGCCCTGCCTCTACGTGACCTATTGGTATGTGACGATGGAACGAGGCGATGGAAGCGGCCATGGTGGTCGTGGTGTCCCCCTGCACGATTGTCCAGTCCGGTTTCAGGCGTTCGAGCACCGGATCCAGGCGTTCGAGCACCCGTGAGGCGATCTGTGAGAGGTCCTGGCCGGGTTCCATGATGTCCAGGTCCTCGTCGGGCACGATCCCGAACAGTTCCAGGAAGGTATCCAGCATCTGGCGGTGTTGGCCGGTCACGCACACCCTGACCTCGAATTCAGCGGGCCTTTCACGGGCCGCGCGGATCACGGGAAACAGCTTGATGGTTTCGGGCCGGGTGCCGAAAACGAATAGAAGTTTCTGTTTCAAGTCCGGACCTTGCGATTCGCGGACGAGACCCCGGGGGTAAACGACGCATCATGCCGGATCAGGTCCCAATGCCCTTTGACCCACTCCACGGTCAGTCTCAGCCCCTCCTCGAACGGGACGTGCCCCGGGTCGTATCCAATGAGGCCCCTTGCCTTTTCCACGCTGGCAAGCAGGCGGGATTTGGTGTCCCATGCGCGCCTCTCGCCGTACTCGATGCCCGCCGTTGAGCCGGTCATCTCCACGACCATCTCGGCCAGATTGCCGATCTCGACTTCCTGGCCGGACGCCAGGTTGAACTCCTCGCCCACCGCCTCTTCGAAGGCCCCCGCCCTCAACAGGCCGTCGTTGATGTCGCCCACCCAGGTGAAGTCTCGCGTCTCCTTGCCCGTGCCGGTGATCACCAGGGGCTTTCCGGAAAGGGCCCAATAGATGAAATTGGGGATCACGTTGCGGTACTGGCCTGGGATCTCGCCCGGGCCGTACGAGTTGAAGAACCTGGGCTTGACGATCTTGAGGCCGTGGTGGTGCATGAAAAAGTTGGAGTACAGCTCCCCCAGCATCTTGGTGATCTGGTAGGGGGTGGTCAGGTGCATCGAGATGAAGTCCTCCTTGAAGGGCAGGGGGTTCTCGGCCCCGTAGATGGCGCACCCCGACGATGCATAGACGAACTTCTCGACCCGGTTCATTACGCTGTATTCCAGCATGCGCAGGGTCCCGAGGCCGTTCACCTCGAGGTCGCTTTCGGGATAGTCCACCGAGTTCTGGTTGGCGAAGAAAGCGGCCAGGTGGAACACGATGTCCGGCCTTTCGTTAAAGACCCTCTTCAGCTTGATCTCGTCGCTGACCGACCCCTCGACGAACAGCAGTCCCGGCACGGACGGCAGGTTCCACAGGCTGGAACTCGACAGGTCGTCAAGCACGATAATCGTACCGGCGCCGGCGTCGGCCAACGCCCGGACCAGGTTGGAGCCGATGGCCCCGACCCCTCCGGTCACCAGGATTGTCTTTCCCTTGTAGTAGCCTTTATAGTCCATCGACTTACCTCATCACGCGGAAAAGGTGACACCCACCTTTTCTCATCTTTTTCGGGAAAAAGACTGGAGTATTCGATCATACTTGTCAATGCAGCCGTCTTTCGAGAAGTTGCGTCTGCAGTAGTCCAGGCC
The DNA here is from genome assembly GCA_013151875.1 of Deltaproteobacteria bacterium. Classification (GTDB taxonomy): domain Bacteria; phylum Myxococcota_A; class UBA9042; order DTJE01; family DTJE01; genus JADDHL01. The sequence continues at coordinate 1,126 of JAADHL010000045.1, read as the reverse complement.
GCGCGCCCCCATGCGCCTGGCCCCGGCGCGATCCGATGCGAGCCTTCGGCAGGCGCGCACCACCGCTTCCACGTCCCCTGGGTCCACGATGACGCCGCATCCGCCGTCCCTCGTGATTGCGCGGGCGTCGCTTTCGCGGTTGAGAAGGGCCAGGTAGGGCACCCCTGCCGCCATGAACCCCAGGATCTTGGACGGCACCACGGGGGTCTTCATCTCGGCGCGCAGCGTCACCAGGCCCACGTCCATGGCCTTCAGCCACGTAACGTATTGGTCCGGCGGGATGAAAGGGTGAAACACCACGTTTTCCAGGCCGCGCGCCCTGCGTTCCAGGCCGGCCTTTTCGACGCCGTCGCCGACCAGCAGAAAGGCGATGTCGGCGTCATCCTCCAGCCTTCGGGCCGCGTCGATGACGGTGTCCAGTTCCTGGGCGAAGCCCATTACGCCGCCGAAAAAGAACACGAATTTTCCTTCCAGTCCCAGGCGCCGCCGCACCGACCTGTCCGCGGCCGAATTCCGATAGCCGTCGATGTCCACCCAGTTGTGGACCAGGCGCACGTCACCCGGGCGTTTGCGCAGCGCGGGGTGGCGGCGCAGCCAATCGATATTGCCCTCGGAGTGACACGTGACCACGTCCGCGCCGCGGAAGGAGGCCGCCTCTATCTCCTCGAACATCCGGATGAGCGCCGGATTCCTCAGGACGCCCAGGTCCACCGCGTTCTGGGGGAAAAGGTCCTGCGCGTTGAATACCACTCGGGCCCCGAACCTGGCCTTCAGCGCCGCTGCGGCAAGGCCCAGGGTTATGGGAGGGGAATACACGATGATTGCGTCCACGCGCTTGAGGCAGGCGCCCGCCATGGCCAGAATCAACGGCAGAATTACCTGCGCGAGCCCCTTGCGGATGCTCCCTATATTGTGCAGCGCGGGCGTGGGCACCCTGATGACGCGAACGCCGTGCTCCTGCATGACGAGGTTTGAAGCCTTGCGCGCGAACCGGTCCCGATCCTCGTCCGTCAGGTTGTAGCTGGGATACGTGGCCAGGACCGACACCTCGTAACCCCTGTCGACGAGCCCGACCGCCAGTTCCTTCATCAGTGTGGACGAGGATCGGATCTCCGGGGGATAGGCG
>JAADHL010000065.1 GCA_013151875.1 Deltaproteobacteria bacterium | reverse complement strand
GAAGGTCAAGCAGGGACTCGGGCAGCACGCCGCCGGAGGGCCCCCCGGTCTGGACGCCCTTGAACGGCCGTCCCTTCTGGATGCCGCCGCCGATGTCATAGATGACCTCGCGCAGCGTGATGCCCATGGGGACCTCGATGAGCCCGGTGTTGTTCACCTTGCCCACGAGGCTGAATATCTTGGTGCCCTTGCTGCCCTCGGTGCCCACGGATGCGTATTTTTCGGCCCCCTCGTGGAGGATGTAGGGGACGTTGGCCCATGTTTCGACGTTGTTCAGGCAAGTGGGGCGGTTCCAGAGGCCCTTTTCCACGGTGTGGACGTACTTGGGTCGGGGCTCGCCGACCTTGCCCTCCATCGATGCCATGAGTGCCGTGGACTCGCCGCAAACGAACGCGCCGCCGCCCCGGTTGACGCCGATGTCGAAAGAAAAACCCGTTCCCAGGATGTCGTCGCCCAGAAAGCCGTACTCGCGCGCCTGCCGCAGGGCCGTGCTGAGGGTGGCGAGGGCAAGGGGATATTCGCGGCGGATGTACACATAGCCCGCCGTGCCGCCCATAGCGTAGGCCCCGATCAGCATCCCTTCAATCACGCTGTGGGGGTTCCCCTCGATGATCGATCGGTCCATGAACGCGCCGGGGTCGCCTTCGTCGGCGTTGCAGATCACGAACCTGCGTCCGTCCTCGGAGGACGCCTTCTTCATGGAGGCCCACTTGCGTCCGGTCGGAAAACCACCGCCTCCACGACCGCGAAGTCCGGAACGCTTGACCTCGTCGATAACCTGGTCCGGTTCCATCGAGGTCAGGGCCTTCGCCAGGGCCGAGTAACCGCCCAGCGCCAGGTAGTCGTCGATATTCTCAGGGTCTATGGAACCGTTCTTTCCGAAGATGAGCCTTTGCTGTTTGCTGTAGAACGGAATGTCATGTTCATGTGTTAGTTTATCTTTGGTTTCCGGCATCTTGTAGAGTAACTTCTCAAGTATTTCTCCACCTATTGCCGATTTCAGCACGATCTTCTTTGCGTGGATCGGTTTGACGCGCTGGTAGAAGACCTTCTGCGGATAGATGACCACGAGCGGCCCCTGCTCGCAGAAGCCGTGACACCCAGTCAGCCGCAGGGGGAGTTTATCCTCCAGTCCCTCGCTGCTGATGACGTCGCGGATCGCGTCGGCCACCTCGATGCATCCCCCGCCCCGGCAACCGGTGCCCCCGCAGACCGAGATGTACCGATCCACCTTGCGGTAGTCCGCTTCGGCCTTTTTGCGGGCCTTATCCAGGTCCTCGATGGACCGGATCATTGGTTCAGTTCGGACAGACATTTCCTTGCCTTCTCCACCAGGCCATCCACCTTGTCCAGCTTGATGTGGCCCTTGACTTCGTCGTTTACGACTACCACCGGTCCCAGGGCGCAGGCGCCCACGCAATTGACGCTTTCCAGGGTGTAGTCGAGGTCCTCGCTGGTCGTGCCGGGAGCCAGTTCGAGGTCCCTCTCCAATTTGTCCAGAATGAGCTGCGCGCCGCGCACATGGCAGGCGGTCCCCATGCAGACCTGAAACACCTGCTTGCCGCGCGGTTCAAGGCTGAACGCCTTGAAAAACGTGGCCACGGCATAGACCTGGGCCATGGGTACGTTCAACGCCTCGCTGACCTTTTCAAGGGCCTCCCTGGGCAGGTAGCGGTAGACCTCCTGAACATCCTGGAGGATGGAAACCAGCAGGCCCGCGTCCCGGTCATAGCGGTCCAGTACCTCGTCTACCTGCTCGCACATGCAATTTCCGGTTTCAGCGTTCATCGGTTCATGCTCCCGCGTCGGCCGCCGCCCTCGCCTTGAGGCTCTCCCACTCGCGGTGGACGCGTTCCTCGATCGGAGCGATATCGTCGTCCGTGAGGTGGCGGAACCGCGGCTGGAGCTTCATGTACTCCTTGAGGGGTTGCAGCTTTTCAGGCACTTCGTTAAGAGTCAGCTTGCCGTTCGTGATCTCGTACAACGGATGTACCCCGGTCTGGACCGCCATCCGTCCGATATGGATGGATAGTTCCGTGGCGCTGTGCCATCCGGTCGGACACGCGGAGTATGCGTGCAGATAGGCCGGTCCTTCCATTTCGAACGAACGCTCGACCTTTTTCATGAAATCGTAGGGGTAGCTGGGGTTGCACGTGGCCACGTAAGGTATGTCGTGCGCGGCGGCGATGGCCGGCATGTTCTTTTTCCAGGTGTGCTGGCCGATGCTCCGCGTCCCCGCCGGCGACGTGGTCGTGCTGGCCCCGTAGGGCGTGGACCCGGAACGCTGGACCCCGGTGTTCATATAGGCCTCGTTGTCGAGGCACATATAGGTCAGGTCATGGCCCCTCTCCAACGCCCCGGACAGGGCCTGGAGCCCGATATCCACCGTGCCGCCGTCACCGGCAAAGGCGAGCACCTTGACCTTGCGGTCCGGAATGCGGCCCTTGCGGCGCAGCACCTTGAGCGCCGCCTCCATGCCGGACGCCGTGGCCCCCGTGTTTTCGAAACAGACGTGAATCCATGGCACGCCCCAGGCCGTGTAGGGCAGGGGCGTCGAGATGATTTCCAGGCATCCCGTGGCCGTCGCGACCACAACGTCCTTGCCGGAGGCCTTCAGCGCGAGCCGCACGGCCAGGGCCAGCCCGCATCCCTGACAGGCTCGGTGCCCGGGCTTGAATTCCTCGTCCTTGGGGGCGAGGTTTGGTACGTAGACCGTGAAATCCTGCATTGGGTCACTCTCTTGCCGCGTAGATTACGTATTCGTCCTGGCCCTTGCGGGCCTTGCCGGAACGGACATCGTTCGCGATCTTTTCGAAGTCATCCACCTTGACGTCCCTGCCCGCCAGTCCCACCACGTAGTCATAGACCGTCGGGGCATGGTCCAGGCCGTACAGCGTCGCCCTGATCTCGGACGAAACCGGCCCGCCCGGACCCCCGAACGACAGCGCCCTGTCCAGCACGATGACGTTGTCCGCGCCAGCCAGGGCCTTGCGGACCTCGTCAAAGGGGAACGGTCGCCACAGGCGCAACTTGACCAGACCCACGTCCTCGCCCCGTTCCTGCATCCCGTCCACTGCGACCGACGCCGTTTCACCGATGCTGCCCATGGTCAGGAACAGGGTCTTCGCGCCCTCGGCCTTATAAGTTTCGACCGGCTTGTAGTAGCGGCCGGTAAGATCGCCCCATTCCTTCCACGCCTCCAGGATATGCGGGTATGCGGCCTTGAGGGCCTCGTCCTGGTTTTTCTTGGCCTCGGTGAACAGTTCCGGCACGCCGTATGCGCCCATGGTAACGGGCTTGTCGGGGTGCAACTGGAACAGAGGCTCGTATTCAGGCAGATATTTGTCGATGATGGATTGATCGCATATATCGATCGGCTCCACCACGTGGGTCAGGTGGAATCCGTCCAGGTTCAGCATGATCGGATGCAGGATATCCCGGTTTTCAGCCACCTTGTAGGCGTGAAAGGTAAGGTCGTAGACCTCCTGGCCGTTTTCCGCGAATGTCTGGATCCAACCGCAGTCCCTTACCGACATCACATCCGAATGATCGGCCCAGATGGACAGGGGGCCGGACAGTGAACGGTTGGCCAGGATCATCACGACCGGCAGACGCATCGCGCTGGTGATGTACACGACCTCGCTCATCAGGATAAGGCCCTGCGAAGACGTGCACGTAAAGGTGCGGGCGCCGGTCGCGGAAGAACCTACGCATACGCTCATCGCCGAGTGCTCGCTTTCCACGGGGACGAACTCGGCGTTCATCTCGCCGTTCGCGACCAGTTCCGACAGCCGTTCCACGATGTGGGTCTGCGGGGTGATCGGATAGGCGGCCACCACGTCCACGTTGCATTGCTGGACCGCCCTGGCCGCGGCGTGGGACACTTCCATTCCCATCCGGGTGTGGCCCGGCGCCGGGCCATCGGACTTGTTTGAGGTGGTCATCGCTCGTCCTTCATTTCGATGCAGTTCGTCCAGCATTCACGGGCGCAGATACCGCAGCCCTTGCAGTACTCGAGGTCGGCCTCGAAGAACCCGTCCGGGCGCCGCCTGACCGCGATATCGGGACAGAAGATGTAGCAGATGCCGCACTGGATGCAACGGGAATTGTCCCAGACCGGTCGTTTCGATCTCCAGTCACCTGTACGGTAATACCTGGAGGTGCCGACCTCCGTCAGCACGAAACCGGGCTCGAAGTCCTTCCACCCCAGTTCATGGGCCTGCTTGAAGACCGGCTCAGCGGCCTTCGTGGATCCTTGTTTCTTCATGTGCAGCCTTCAATGCCTCGATGTTTCTGGCGGCTATCTTTCCGAAACGCTTCTTCAGCGGTTCGACGAAAGACTCGACGCGTACGTCCCCGGTGGCCTTGGCGAAGGCCCCCAACATGGAGGTGTTCGTAATGGGGACCCTCAGTATTTTGAGTGCGATCTCGGTGGCGTTGACCGATGCCAGCCTTCCGGCGTAGCCGTTCATGGCCTTGCGGATGCCGGCCTCGTCCTCGGGGGAGTTCACGATAACCATTCCCCCGGGTTTGAGGCCCTGCTGTACCGCGGCCAGGCCGACCAGGGAGGGGTCCAGAACTATCACTATGTCCGGGGTCGTGATCCCTATTCTGAGACGGATGCGATGGTCGTCGATCCTGGCGAACGCGGCGACGGGCGCGCCCCGGCGCTCGGGCCCGAAGCTGGGCATGGCCTGCGCGTAACGCCCTTCCTCGATGGACGCCAGGGCCAGCATCTCGGCGCTGGTCACAGCACCCTGTCCGCCCCGTCCGTGAAACCTCACTTCAATCATGTCCAGATCCTTGTATCCAGATCCTCTGCGAACCGGCAACGAATCTTAAAAGCCATGTTGCGTGGAGTCAATGGGGAAGTCTTGTTTACTCGATATCTTTGACACCTTCGGGCGCACGCACCTATAATCTGGTGCGGCGTGTTGCGCCTCCAGCAAGAGAGGAAAATTCATGGCCCGAGACCCGGAAAACCGCGCGGACGGTGACCATCCAGGCGGGGACGAGCACGATCCATCCCAGGACAGCAGGCATCTCCCTTCTCCAGTCGACCGTGGCAAAGGTCTGGGCGAGCTGTTGCTGCGCGAGAAACTGGTCAACGTGGAGCAACTGCATAACGCCCGTCGCAGCCAGGGGGAGGGTGAGGGCCTCGGCTTTACCCTTGCCAAGCTGGGGTACGTCGAAGAGAGCCACCTGATCAACTTTCTGTCCCGGCAATACGGCGTGCCTTCCATCAATTTGGACGAATGCGAGATCACCGACGAGGTGATAAACCTCGTGCCGCGAGAGGTGGCGGAGCGCCACAACCTGATCCCCATCGCCCGCCAGGGTTCGACGCTGATTGTGGCCATGGCCGACCCTGGGAACATCTATGCAATGGACGACGTGAAGTTCCTCACGGGGCTCAACGTCGAGGTCGTGGTGGCGTCCGAGTCAGCGGTTCATACGGCGCTCGAGCGTTACTACGGGGCAACCGACTACGAGGCCGTCCTGGAGGGGATCGAGGAAGAGACGGAGATAGCCCTCCTGTCCGATGATCAGGGGCCGGACGTCGCCGACCTGCAGCGCGAGACCGAGGAAGCCCCGGTTGTCCGACTGGTCAACATGATCCTGGTGGACGCCGTCAAGAGGGGCGCCTCGGATATCCATATCGAGCCCTACGAGAAGGACTTCCGCGTCCGCTACCGGATGGACGGCGTGCTGTACGAGATCATGAGACCACCGATCCGTCTGCGCAACGCGATCACCAGCCGCCTGAAGATCATGAGCGAACTGGACATCGCCGAGCGACGCCTGCCCCAGGACGGCCGCATCCGCCTGGTCCTGGGCAAGGAAAAAGAGGTCGACTTCCGCGTCTCGGTCCTGCCGACCCTGTTCGGCGAAAAGGTGGTCCTGCGAGTGCTGGACAAGTCCGCCCTGCAACTGGACCTGGGCGCGCTGGGCTTCGACGAGGAACCCCTGCGCATATTCAGGGAGGCGGTGCACCAGCCGTGGGGCATGATCCTGGTCACAGGGCCCACCGGGTCGGGCAAGACGACCACGCTGTATTCCGCGCTGACCGAGTTGAACAAGGCCAGCGACAATATTTCGACCGCCGAGGACCCGGTCGAGATCAACATGCCCGGCATCAACCAGGTGCAGATGAAGGACGAGATCGGCCTGAACTTCGCAGCGGCCCTGAGATCGTTCCTGCGGCAGGACCCCGACATCATCATGGTCGGAGAGATCCGCGACTTCGAGACTGCCGAGACCGCGGTCAAGGCCGCGCTTACCGGCCATATGGTGCTCTCCACCATTCATACCAACGATGCGCCCTCCACCATCAACCGTCTGCTGAACATGGGCGTCGAGCCGTTTCTGGTTACGGCGTCCCTGGTGCTGATATGCGCCCAGCGACTGGTGCGCAGGATCTGCCCCGAGTGCAAGGAGCCGGTCGAGACAAACAAGCAGGTCCTGATGGACCTCGGCTTCTCGGAAGAGGACGCCGAGACCATCCAGCCCATGAAGGGCACCGGCTGTCACAAGTGCAACGACACGGGGTACAAGGGCCGCATATCCTGCTACGAGGTGCTGGAGCTTACCGACGAGATCAAGGAGGCGATCCTGCAGGGGTATTCCTCCATAGAGTTGAAGAGGGAGGCCATGAGGCAGGGCATGAAGACCCTGCGTCAGTCGGGTCTGCAGAAAATCAAGGAAGGCGTGACCACGATAGAAGAGGTCTTGCGGGTTACCAGGGCGGATTGATTAGATGGCCGATCCGGGTTCAACACACGAAGAGCGTTCCCGTTTCGACATACACCAGTTGTTGGAGGCGAAAAGGGGGCGTCGGACCTTCACCTTACCGCGGGGAGCCCCCCACAGATCCGCATCGACGGCTCGCTGTACCCCATCAAGGTCCCTCCTTTGAAACCCGCGGACGTGCAGCGGTTGAGCTACAGCGTTCTGACCGAGAACCAGATGAAACGGTTCGAGGAAATGAACGAGATCGACCTGTCTTTTCAGTGGAAGGGCATCAGCCGATTCAGGGCCAACTTCTTCAGGCAACGAGGGTCCGTTGCCGGTGCGATCAGGCAGATCCCGACCCAGATTCTGAGTTTTGAGGAACTGGGGCTGCCCTCGACCATCCACCAACTCGTGGACAAGCCGAGGGGGTTGATCCTGGTGACCGGCCCGACGGGCTCCGGCAAGTCGACGACGCTGGCGTCGATGGTGGACGCAATCAATCAGCGACGCCGCGGCCATATCATCACGATCGAAGACCCCATCGAGTACCTTCACACCCACAAGAACAGCATCGTGAACCAGCGCGAGGTGGGCAGCGATACCGCCACGTTCAAGGATGCGCTCAGATACGTGATGAGGCAGGACCCGGACGTCGTGCTGGTGGGCGAGATCAGGGACCTCGAAACCATGGAGACCGCCCTGCGTCTGTCCGAGACGGGCCACCTGGTCCTGTCCACGCTTCACACGAATAATGCCGTCCAGACCATCCATCGCGTCATGGACCTGTTCGCCGGTGATCAGCAGGACAGGGTCAGGACTCAGCTTTCCTTTGTCCTGGAGGGGATCCTCAGCCAGCAGTTGATGCCCAGAATGGACGGCAAGGGCCGAACCCTGGCGCTGGAGTTCATGCTGCCTAATCCCGCGATACGCAATCTGATTAGGGACGGCAAGATCCACCAGATCTATTCGCAGATGCAGATGGGGCAGACAAGGTTCGGCATGCAGACCATGAACCAGCATCTGTTCAAGTTGTGGAGGGACCGGGTCATAAGCCGCGAGGAGGCCCTGTCGCGTGCCGGTGATCTGGAGGAACTGACGCAGATGTTGGAAAACGCCGGCGGTTGACCGGCGGAACCCTGACCACAGGAGGTTCGCATGGCCAAGTTCGCGTGGGAAGGCACGACGAGGGAAGGCCAGGTAAAGACGGGCACCATAGAAGCCTCCGATGCGTCCGCCGCCGAAGAGAAGCTTCGGGGGATGCAGGTCACGCCCTCGAAGGTCAAGCGTTCCCTGGGCCAGATCGAGATAAAGCTCCCCAGCCTGGGCGGGGTCAAGACCAAGACCCTGGTGGTGTTCACCAGGCAGCTTTCCACCATGATCGACGCGGGCCTGCCCTTGGTGCAATGCCTGGATATCCTGGCCGCCCAGGAACCGGACAGGGCGTTTCAGAAGATCGTGTACGGCGTCAAGGCCCATGTCGAGGCGGGCACCACCCTGGCCGATGCCCTCAAGAAATACCCAAAGGTCTTTGATGAACTGTTTACCAGCATGGTGGCCGCCGGCGAGATAGGCGGCGTCCTGGACACCATCCTCCAAAGGCTGGCCCAGTACCTGGAAAAATCCATGCGCTTGAAGCAGAAGGTCAAATCCGCTCTTCGTTACCCGACGTTCGTCCTGATTGCGGCGGGCGGCATCATGGTGGTCCTGTTGTGGAAGGTCATCCCGTCCTTCGCGGCCATCTTCAAGAGCGTGGGCAACAGTTCGCTGCCTGCGCTGACCCAGTTCGTGGTCAACTTGTCCGAAAACTTCATCCACTACCTGCCGTACATCGCGGTTGGGATCGTGGCGCTCATAGTCGGATTCATCATGCTGAGGCGCAATCCGAAGGGGCGGCGCCTGATCGATGGAATCATGTTGAAACTGCCTGTTGTAGGCCAGTTGATCAGAAAGGCCGGTGTTGCCAGGCTGACGAGGACGCTCGGCACCCTGGTCGCCAGCGGCGTGCCGATCCTGGACGCCCTAGAGACTTCCGCCAAGTCATCGGGCAACGTGATCATCGAAAGCGGCATCATGTATACGCGCGCCAAGGTGGCCGAGGGCAAGAACATCGCTGCGCCCCTGGACGAAACCAAGATATTTCCAAAGATGGTCGTGCAGATGATCGCGGTCGGCGAATCCACGGGCGCCATGGACGTCATGCTGGGCAAGATCGCCGACTTCTACGACGACGAGGTGGATGCAGCCGTGGACGGCCTGACCAGCCTGATCGAGCCCATGGTCATGGTCCTCATCGGCGGCATGGTCGGTTTCGTGCTGATTGCCATGTACCTGCCCATCTTCGGCATGGCGGAAAACCTGGCCAGGCGTTGACGCACAGGTCAAGCGACAGTGGTTGATTCAAACGACATCGGCGCACTGGACCGGACCCCCGCCCATCTCAGGGACACGGTCAACGTGCCTCCGTATTTCAAGGCCACGCGCATGGAACTGACCCTGCGCAGGAAACTGCTGTGGATGGCCAGCCTGCGCATCGTCATGATGTTGATCCTCGTCCTGGCCACCACCTTTTTCAAGGCGGACGTAAACCTGTCATACGTCCGTGGCCTGCGGAACATTCTGATCTGGGTCGGCCTGATAAGCCTGGTGCCGGCCGCCCTCTACTTTCCGGCCATCTATTCGGTGAGGTCCAGGCGTGGGATGCTGGTAATCGCCGGTATCCAGATTGCCCAGGACTGTCTTTTCGCGGCCATCATGGTCGCCATAACGGGCGGAACCGGCTCTGCTTTCACTTTTTTCTTTTCCCTGACCATCATAGTGGCCAGTGTGCTTGTGGGTCGCCTGGGAACAGTGTTCACCGTGGTCGTCTCTCTGGCCCTGCTGATGACCATAGGGCTGTGGGAGGTCGGTTTCCTGGAACCGCCTTTCTTTATGAAGGACATCCTGATCCACGGCAGCATGACGTCGGTGCTGTATG
>JAADHL010000102.1 GCA_013151875.1 Deltaproteobacteria bacterium | reverse complement strand
TGCCACCGTACGGACGGGTGCGTGGCCTGCCACAAGACCCGAAGGCCTGCCAATCACACTGGGTTGTGGAGGATGCGGACTCACGGGATATCGGCCGCCTGGGACAGAGACACATGCAAGACCTGCCACGAGAGCGGTTCCTGCATCAGATGCCATCGCGACACGGCGCCCCTGAATCATAGGGGGTCCTGGAAATCGACGCACGGCCTTGCGGCCCAGTTCAAGGACAACAGCCACTGCATGACCTGCCATGGGGCGTCCTGGTGCGCATCGTGCCACCAGGGAACAAAATGAATAAGCATTGATGTAGACCATAAGCGACGAAGAAATAACTACTGGAAATGTAGAGTTTCTTTTATACTCTACCAAGATGGTTGATTATACGGTGATTGTGGTGATGGCGTGTAGACAAGACTTTTGCTGTCCAAGAATAGCTGTATTCGTCTTTGTGTCCTTGCTCGCCGTGGCCGGTTGTGAAAACGGGCGGCATGACCCGGGCGTGGAACATGCGGCAGACCCGGTCCTGAAAGGTTCGGCCGTATCCAAGAAAACCGTGGTGAAATCAGGGCCGACATCCGCCATGGCCGTGCGGCACGCCAACCGGACGCCCGCCAGGATTGCCCAGGGCAAAGACGGAACCATTGTCGCCAGCGATCCCGTTGCAGGCTCCATATTCATCTACGACTCCGGGCTTCGTCTTCAGGGTGAGATCAAGGGACTGGATAAGCCCCTCGGGGTGGCGGTGGATCCTGACGGACGAATCTATGTCGGTTGCGACGGCGGCGATTCGGTGGAGGTTTTCGGAACCGATGGAGAAAAACTGGCGACCATCGGCCTTGGCCGGATCCAGATGCCGAACGACCTCGCCCTGGACGCCAAGGGCAACCTGTACGTCGCGGATAGCCGGGCCAACCGGGTCCTTGTTTTTTCGATCGGGGGAAAGTTTGTCAGGGGCATAGGCGCCTGTGGTGAATCCGATCTGTCCTTCCCAGCGGCCCTTGCCGTCAGCGGCGATGAACTGTACGTGGCGGATCAGGGAAACGCCAGGATCCGGGTGTTCGACGAAGAGGGCGTGTGCCTGAGGACTCTGGGGGGGCCGGTCGGCGAGTTTTCTGACGACTGGAAAGGAAAATTCGTGAGGCCTCAGAGCCTGGACATCGACGAAAATGGACTCGTCCACGTCCTGGACGCCTTCATGAACAGGGTCCAGGTCCTCGACGCCGTTACCGGTGCGTTCATCCGATCGTACGGTGAGCCTGGAAAGGCCCCCGGGCGGTTGAGCCTTCCTCTGGACATCCTCATCACAAGCGACGGTCGGGTCCTGGCGGCGGACTCCGGCAATCATCGCGTGGGCGTAATTGGAGCCGAGTTCCGGGCGACCGCGACGGAGGATAGGTAATGGAAACCAAATCCACCGGTTTTCAACGGGCCTCGGCCCTGCTCATCTGCTGCGCCGCGGTCTGCCTATGCGCCTCGACCGCCCATGCCCTTGATCCTCCTCACGATTGGACCAACGGGATAGATTGTGGGTCGTGTCATGCATCGCACGGTTTCCTGATACCTCGCGGTGAGGCGCAGGAAACCATGTGCAAGTCCTGTCACAACCCAACGGGCACTGCGTCGATGTTGTCGGATGTGGCCAATCATGTCGTCAATGGTGGGCAGACCGTTGTTGACTGCGGTTCATGTCATGCCCCTCATGGTCCACGCACGAGCAACGACTCCCATCCTGGGGGCAAGACGGACTACAACCTCAGGCTGATAAGGGACGATATCGCCAAGTACGTCCCCGGCGCCCTTGAACCAGCACTGTTTCAGCAGCGCCCGCAGCAGTTCGCTTTCGGTGACGACGACCCGCCCTGGAACGGCATCTGCCAGGCCTGCCACACACTCACCAACCACCATACGCGGGACGGTTCGGCGGACCACGAACACAACCTGGGGGTGAACTGCACCAGTTGCCACACCCACAAGAGCGGGTTCATGGCATCGGGCGGATGCATGGATTGCCACTCGGTACCCCAGGGTCCCCGTCGCCAGATCGTGGAAGCGGGCGGGGATTTCGCAAGGACGTCCCACCATGTATTCAGCGGTGTGGTCGACGCCGACTGCACGGCCTGCCACGACATGGGCGCCCATCAATCGGGAACGGTTCGGTTGAAGGACCCGGACGCGGGAGCGGGCCTGATATACGAATACGATCCAGCGGAACCTTCGGGTATCGAGGCATTCTGCCTGAACTGCCACGACGGCGACGGCGCCCTTGCCGGAGGGGGATTGCAGCCGTTCAGCGACGGTTTGGCCCCCCCGAACGTCAAGGGCGTCTCGGGGAGCCTGTGGAAGGACTCCTCGCACGCCAGGACGGCCTGGTCCGGAAACGGCGGAAAACCCATCTCTTGCCTGGGCGACGGCAGCGGAACCGGATGCCATTCGAACGCCCACGGTTCGGACAACGTGAAACTCCTGGCACTGGGCGGCGGCGTGTCCCTGCAGACCCTGTGTTTCAACTGCCACTCCGAGGGCAAGGTCATGAACGACGCGCTGTCCAACAATCTGCCCGGCGGGTACGTATCGGCGGACGACATCCAGGAGGCGTTCAACAAGTCCAGAAAGCATGTTCTGGGAGCCGCCTTCACGGTCGGTGGAAGCACCTATTCCCTCCAATGTACGTCATGCCACAACCCGCACGTGGTCACAGGGAAACACTGGGATGCGGGGCAGGGCGTGTCTCCGGTGACAAGACCCAACCTGTCGGCTGATCCGGCCGTCAACCCGCGGGCCATGGGAACGTCGTTGTGGGGGGCCGCGCCAGGTCAAAAGATGAACGATTTCGCCGCCCAGGGGGCCGGAACCGGGGGTTGGTACTACTCGACGGCCCGGGGGGACCAGATCGCGTGGGACCAGCCGGCGGCATACCAGCCGCCCAGGGCGGGGAATGGATACAGTTTCGAGATGGGCGGGGACGTTCTGCCGGATTACACGACACTGTGCCTGGACTGCCATTCCCATCGCATGTCGCCCGCAAACCCGCCGGTCAACTGGGGCCAGGGAATCGGGTGTACGGACAACGGCGTGGATCCGCCCGATCAGCGCATCGAATGCGGGGCCCAGCACGGGCTCAACCCCGCCGGGCGTCCATACTACGTCAGCGACAAGGGCAAGGCCGGGTTCTGGGCGAGCGGCGGCAATCCCGACGCGCTTTTCAGGATGAACTACGTGACCCGCGGCAGGGGGGTCGGCCACTTCATGCGCTGGCCCTACGAGACCGCCGATCGCAACGCCGGTATCAACTTCGTGCTTGCGTGCACGGATTGCCACGAGGCGCACGGATCCAACCGCGGCGGTATGGTCCGCGAGCGTCTCAACGTCACGGAAAACGGCGACTGCGGTTCCGGCGGCGTTGGAAATCCCGGCGAGAACTGCTCGGACGGCGGCAACTGGAACAGCTTCTGCAATACCTGCCATTACTATTACGGCGGACAGCACGCGGGAATGTCGTGCGGCAACGCCTCGTGTCACGAGGCGAACTCACCCCATCGAATAATCCACACCACGGACAGCGGGGCCAGTACGTGGTTGCACCTGACGGCCAGCGGTTACGAGGACAAGTACCTTGCGCCGACGTTCACGCCCGAAATACTCACGGTCGACGGCTTGCCCGGTAGCGCGGATCTTGTCGTACGGTTCATGAAGGGTGTCTATTCCAGCCCCGACCTTACGGGCGGACTGGGACCGGACGACTTCTGGCTCTTTGACAAGGGCGGCGACAACCCAAGGAAGATACTGGACGTGACGCACGTGCCCGGCGAGGACCTGGCGATCATTACGATGAGCGCCGCTCTGACCGCGTCAGATATCGACGAGGATACAATCGCGGCGCGTCCGGCCGCGATATGGGCCTGGTACGATGGGTGGTACCAGAACTGGGACACCAGCAACCCTCCCATTGGGGAGGAACCGGTGTCGGCCGGTCCCTGGCCGGCAACCATCGGGCTCAAGTGCCCCGACGACACGACCTTCGAATTCAACGAACCCGCTGGCAGCGCCACGGTTTCGGATTCCACCGGGACAGTCGTGGGAACGGTCGGCGACCCCTCCGGGGCGATTCCCGGCGACGGCTATTATCACGGCGATCTGCCCGACAACTACGTGTACTTCACTGACAATCCAAGGTGTTTCAAGGCCACGACTTCCATGACCCTCGATGTCCGCGTGTTTCCGTTCGTCACGGATGACGGGGCCGGAAGCACCATCCAGAGGGTGTTCGCCAGGGACGACAACCAGAACTACCAGATGACGATCTGGCGATCCACGGCGGCGGCATGGACCCCGACCTTCCACCCGCCTCAGGGCGTGGCGTCCATCGCCCTCTGGCTCAGTCCGGTGGACAAGCACGGAGGCAAGTGGTGGAAGCCGGTGCTGACTGACTACGATCGGTGCCCTATAGTCAAGGACCACTGGTACCTGATCCGATTCGTGTGGAACTCGGCCAAAGTAGGCGGAATGCCCGGGGATTTCTTCATCGATGACCAGGGGACCGACGGCGCTGACAGCGGCGAAGGCTGGGCTGGATTCATCAACTGCACCGACGAGGACATGTCGCAGAACCCCGCCGACAGACGTCTGTTCGAAGGGGACGAGATCACGCCCGGAAACGGCAATCTGGCGGTCGGCGCGAACGTCAAGAAACTGCCGGCCCAGAACAAGAACAAGTTCGAGGGGCTGATCGACTGGATCCGATGGCGGGGGACCGTGGACTACTCCGGTCTTGACGACACACCCAACCCACCGCAGCCATGAGGTTTGATTGAAGTCGTCGGCACGACATCAGGTCCGCTTCGCGACGGGCCTGTTTGTCTTTGTTGGTCTTGTGGCTCTGACGGGATGCGGCTTTACGTCGATCGGGGACGGCTTGCCCGATGACATCGACTGCACGAGTTGCCATGGTTCCGAAGGGAATCCGGCCCCACCGGTTTCTGTTTCCGGGACCGATGAAACCTCGACCCTGGGCGTAGGCGCTCATAGGGCCCACCTGGACGACGGTGAATTCAGGCGGGCTGTGTCCTGCAACGAGTGCCACGTGGTGCCTCGGGGCGTGGATGACGAGGGGCACGTGGACCCGCTGCCGGCCGAGTTGACGTGGGGCGGGCTGGCGACCGCGAACGGCTCCGCGCCGGTCTGGGACAGGGATGACGCCGTCTGTTCGAACGTCTATTGTCATGGGGCGACCCTGTCCGGGGGGTCGAACACCGAGCCGGTCTGGACCAGGGTCGGAGAAGGTCAGGCCGATTGTGGTACGTGTCACGGCAATCCGCCCCCGGCGCCGCATCCTGATTTCGACGAATGCAACCTGTGCCACGAGGGAACCGTCGAGGCGGACGGCTCAATCAACCTGGAGGGCGGGTTGCATATCAATGGAAATGTCGATGTGCCCGGACTGACCTGCGGTTCATGCCACGGAAGTGGGGAAAACGCGGCGCCGCCTGTATCCCTGTCGGGTTCCAGTGAAACGTCGGATATCGGGGTGGGCGCGCACCAGTCCCACGTCAGGGACGGCAAGCTGCGAAAGGCCGTTGCCTGCACCGAATGCCACGTCTTGCCGGACCAGGTAAACAGTGACGGGCATATCGATCCGCCCCCTGCTGAAGTCCGGTTCGGGCCTCTTGCCGGCACTGGGGGCCTTGAACCGGAGTGGGACAGGGGTTCCGAGGCCTGTTCCAACACTTGGTGTCACGGCGCGTCGCTGGCCGGGGGCGGGAACAAGGCCCCCGTCTGGACCGAGGTCGGGACCGGTCAGACCGCGTGCGGGACCTGCCACGGTTCTCCGCCCCCCGCGCCTCATCCACAGGTCGATGAATGCCATTCCTGTCATTCGGGAACCGTCAGGGTTGACGGCTCCATCGACGTGGCCGCGGGCAGACACATCGACGGCGTGAAGGACGTGCCTTCCGGGACGTGCAGCGCCTGCCACGGGAACCAGGAAAACGCAGCGCCACCCGTGTCCCTTTCCGGTTCATTCGATACCGGCGACATCGAGGTAGGGGCGCACCAGTCGCACCTGAAAGACGGGACGTTGCGAAAGGCCGTTGCCTGCGACGAGTGCCATGTCGTGCCCGTAAGCCTGGAGGACGACGGCCACATGGACGGATCGCCCGCGGAGGTTGTGTTCGGCGATCTGGCATCGACCGGGGGCCTTGAAGGTGAGTGGAACCGGGATTCTGGCGTCTGCGGCAACGTATACTGCCATGGGGCGTCGTTGGCGGGGGGAGGCATCACCCAGCCCATATGGAACCTCGTGGGCGCGGGCCAGGCGGCCTGCGGGACATGTCACGGCTTCCCGCCGCCCCAGCCACATCCGGCACTGGACCAGTGCTGGCTCTGTCATCCGGGCACTGTCAAGGCGAACGGCGAGATAGACGTGGCTGGAGGTCTGCACATCAACGGCGTGAAGGACGTTCCCGGTGGAGCATGCAACGATTGTCACGGAAGCGATGCGAATCCGGCCCCGCCGAAGTCCCTGTCCGGGTCTTTCAATACGGCCGACACCGAAGTCGGTGCGCACCAGGCCCATTTGAACGATGGACAGTTCAGCAAGGCCATGGCGTGCAGTGAATGTCACGAGATTCCCGACACCCTTCTGGCCGCGGGCCACATGGACGCTGCCCCGGCCGAGGTCGAGTTTGGGGTGCTGGCGACCACGGGAGGACTGAAGCCGATCTGGAGCCGGGAAACCAATATCTGTACCAATGTCTATTGTCACGGCGCCTCCCTGACGGGTGGAAGCCTCACGAACCCGGACTGGACCAAGGCGGGACAAGGGCAGGTGAACTGTGGAACCTGTCATGGGATGCCTCCCGCTTCCCA
>JAADHL010000385.1:6914-7694 GCA_013151875.1 Deltaproteobacteria bacterium | reverse complement strand
GGCCCTGAACATGGCATAGAGCAGGGACAGCACCCCGGCTCCAACGGCGATGTACAGAAGATTGATTCCCATCTTTTCCTCCTGAGTGAGGCCTGGTGACTCCAAAGGTCCAAAAGGACCCCAACGCGGGCGCTACTTTTCGATGGATCAGGATGCTTGTCAAGACAAGAGGGCACTTAATGCAGTCACGTGTCATAGAGTTGTCCGTCAGTGGATCGGTTAAGGTTCGGAATTCATCTAAAAACACAGGTCGGCGACAAGGGTCAGAATCTCGGTGGTGTCGAATTTTTTTCCTTGAATCAAAGGAAGGATGAAGTCGCCCAACTTTCCAAGGTTCTGCATGGTGCATTCAAAATTGTCGGTGCATTCCTTCAAGGCGGTCGGCCCGAAGGACTTTATGAGCCCCACAGTTGGGTCCGAAGTCGTGGTGTCGTCGAGTCCCTGACACGCCTGGGCGATGACTGCGTCGTTGTTGACCAGGAAATCGGTGCAGACCGCCATCCAGTTTGCCGGAATCAGGCCAAGTAAATCGCACTTGGTCAGCATTTTGTCGCAGATGTTTTCAATCACGTATATGCAGGCCGCCACGGTTTCGCTGTACTGAGGGCCGGTGTCGTAGGCCTGGCCTTTGTCGGTGAGTCCCTGGTCGGAAGGACCATCGTCCATGGATCCGGCATCGGTGGGCCCGAGGTCCGCATTTCCAGGATCAACAGGGCCCGAATCCATCTGGCCGGGATCAGTGAGAGCGGCGTCCTGTCCACCACCATCGTTCGCGCCTGT
>JAADHL010000385.1:0-6870 GCA_013151875.1 Deltaproteobacteria bacterium | reverse complement strand
CGGAATCGGTCACTGAATCAAAGACACCCGTGGAATCCGCTCCGGCGTCCGAAACGGCTTTTTCGTCGCCACCTCCGCAACCCCACGGCACTGCCGGAACAACGGCAAACGCAACGGCCAATACAACAGCGAACGAAGGAAAACGGTTCATCTCTCCTCCATCAATCTTCCCGGATGGATTCTATCAGCTTAAAACCGAACATTGAATGGACTTTGAGAACAAATTGACCTTGAGAACTCATTGACTTTGACCTGGGAGCAAACGATAATTTCCCCAATCTGGAATTGGCAGTAATGACGACTGTACGGCAATCCAGCGGCGACGACCGCTTTAATGCGCTCAGGGAGCGGGCCGGCGAGTTCACTCTGAACCTCGTCAAGGCGTTGCTTCAGACAGGCTACTATTCATCGGACCATCCGTTGGCCAAGGTGGCCGCGAAGGAACTGCACAATCAGTTTCAGGAACTCACGCGTGAGGCCTTCGAGGTCAGCTATGTCCTTCTTTCCTCCACGGACGACCGTGGAATCATGGTGGACGGCCTTACCGAAGAGGCCGTAGAGGTGTCCAGGTTCCTGACGGGCACCATGGGAGATCATTTTTCCCGGAAGTTCCACGACTATTTTCTGCGGAACAAGATCGCCTCCTTGACGATAAAACGCGGAATCACCGAAAAGGAGTTTTCCGCCTTCATGGACCTTTGGGTCACATGGGCCGCCAGGGTCGGCGCGGCGGAACGTACCTCGGCCGTGACCATGATGTCGGACGAACTGACCCGCGCCGGCATCCTCGCAGTCACGGTCGTCGGCATGAGCGACGTGCCGGGATCCGTGAGGCAACTGCCATGGCCCGTCAAGGTGTCGCTTGGACGACTGCGCACCGACCTGATGCGGCTTCCGGAATTGAGGAAAGTCAGGCCCGAGGCGCTGAAACAGCTGAAGGCCCAGGCGGTGTCGGACGTGGTCAGAGCCATGTCCAAGCCAGGCTTTACCCGTGATCTCCTCTTGAATTCCGACCTCGCGGGCGAGGGTCTGGCCGCCTTCTCGCGCGGTGAAATCGAGAATTCAATGGTCTCTGCCATTCCGCCACGGGCCCTGCTGCCCTTGTTGAACGAGATGATGGAGCTGCGAAACGTGCTGGAACGGGGCGACCTCAATCTGAGCCTGCCCGGAAGAGACATCATCGAGTATCGCGAAACCGTGAATCGTGTTGTCGGCAAGGTGCTGCAACGCGTGGCCGCGCAGCCCGATCTGCCTCCACAGGCCAACGACGTCCTGCTGAAGTCCTACAACGCAGGTCTTATCGAACAGGACGATCTGCCCTCGGCCCTGCGTAGGCGGCTCAAGGCATTCGAACTGGCGGATCGGTTCATGAGATCGCCGGAGATGTATCTGAAAGACTTCGCGCAATGCGCCGGTCCGAAAAGCTACATCAAGTACCTCAACGTCCTGTCGCTTATCATTCCGGCCCTGATCGAACGCAAAGAGGTCAAAGAGCTGTCGTCGATATTGGACATCATGCATCGCCACATGAACGAGGACGCGCCGCCATTCGTGGGCCGGAAACGGTTTTTGGAAGAGACTCTGATTGTAATCGAGCGTTCCGGCGCCGTGGAAGGGCTGATAGATCTGGCGGTCAGTACGCCCAAGGACGAGCGGCAGGTGCTGGAAAACGGCGTTGCGATGTTCGGGGACCGGGCGGTCGGCAGCCTGGTCAGGATATTGTCCACCAGCGAGGATGTTTCCGAGCGCAAGGCCGCGTGTTCGATGCTGGAACTGATCGGCGAGGCCGGCCAGGAGAGTCTGATAAAGGAGTTGGATTCACATAGTCACCCCTGGTTCGCGGTACGCAACATCATCGGCATCCTTGGTGAGCTGAGGCTTCGCAAGGCACTGGATTCGATCCGGCACTACCGGAGTCATCCTCATCCGAGGGTGCGGGAAGAGTGCGTGAATGCCATCGGATTGATTCTGGACGAGGCAGGCGAAAAGGACCTGCTCAGTTTCCTGCGGGACAAGGACCAGGCGGTGGTTCGCCGGGCGATACACTTTCTGGCGACCATGCATTCGTGCGAATCCGGGTTTCTGAAGGTGCTGAACGAGACAATCAAACTGAGGAGCCGCAACGAGGAGGAACCGGACCAGATCGCCCAATCGACCTGTCTTGCGGCTCTGGCCATGTACCAGAACGCGCCTCTGCCGGCCAGTCCCAACTTTGAATCCACCCTGGCCGAAATCATTCATCCCCCCAAGGTAAAGACCATGCTGCCGGGCAGAATGGGCATCAGAAAAAAGCCGCCTGAACTCGTCGTGCTGGCAATCAGGGCGCTGGGTTCGATAGGCAGCAGCCGCAGCTTGAGTCTGTTGAGCGACCTGTCAAAGGAGTCGGACGAGATCCGGCGGGCAGCCGCGGACGCCATCGAACAGATCACCAACCGCCAGACCCACCAAGTGGTGCAGAAGCCACTGAGGTACTGAGTTCCTGATGTCTATTTGAGGGGCCGGCTTCGCGTCACTGGACGCCGGTGACACGGACGAGCCAGAGGGACAGATCGGGCCAGTACGTGATGAGCATCAGCGCGATGAAGCTCAGGCCCAGGTAGGGGATCGCGGCCCTATACAGCTCCACAACGGGTCTTTTGAAGGCCAGTGAGCCAACGAAGAGATTCATGCCGACCGGCGGTGTCGAGAACCCCATTTCCAGGTTGGTGAGGAAGATGATCCCCAGATGCACCGGGTCGATACCGTACTTCATGGCGATTGGCGTAATCATGGGCACCACGACCAGGATGGCGCTGAAGATATCCATGAGGGTGCCCACCACCAGAAGGAACACATTCAGCACTATCAGGAATGTTATGGGGCTCGATATCGATTCCTTGACCATGGCGAAGATGCGTTGAGGCACCTCCCTGTCGATGAAGTAATTGGTCAGGGCAAGGGCGGACATCATGATCAGCAGAATGCCGCCCACCAGGACCATGCTTTCGCGGAAGATCCGCGGAAGCTGTCTCCAGCGGATATCCCGGTAGATCAGGACCTCGACTATGAACACGTAGGCCGCCACGATGGCAGCGCCGTCAATGGCAGTGAAGAAGCCGCCGTATATTCCCACGATGATGATGAGCGGTATGGGTATTTCCCATAGCCCGCCGATAAACGATCTACCAAGTTCGCCCCATCGGAACGTGGTCCGCGGCACTTTCCTCTTGACGCCGAACCAGATCGAATACAGGGCCACCAGCATGATCGCCAGCGTGCCCGGCAGCGCCCCGGCCACGAAAAGACGATCAACGGATATATGGGCAGGCGGGGCGCGAGGCGCCGCAACCGGGACGTCCCTTTTTGCAACCTTGTCACCGGAAGCAACCCCTTTCTTTCCGTCTTCATCCATGGACGCCAGCATAGCGTCCAATTCATCGTCGCTCAGTTCCGCCTCGTCACCGTTGGGATTATTACCACCCTCCTCTTCCGCCAGGATGTCGTCCAGTTCATCATCCAGTTCGTCCTGGGCCGCGTTGGAACTTGGTTGGGAAGCGGCCGATTCCTCGATGGCGGTCTGGTCGTCGTCGGTGTCGGCATCCATCTGCTGAACGCCTTCCATGGCCAGGCCGGCCACCATGGCGTAGATTATCAGCGGCAGGCTGGGCGGAAACAGGAGGCCTCGACTGCCGCCGGTGGTAAGCAGGCCCAACGAAAATTTACGCGGATACCCGTCCTTGATCAGGGTGGGCATCAACAGGCCGCCCAAAGCCACTATCGTCACTCCGGACGCGCCCGTGAATGCGGTAAAGCCGGCGCAGGCGATAAGTGCGACGATGGCAAGGCCGCCAGGCATCCAGCCTACCGCGGCGCGGGACAGGCGGACCATGCGTTCAGGGGCGCGACTTTCGGCCATCAGATAGCCGGCCAGCGTGAACAGCGGAATGGCCAGGAACACCGGATTGGTGGACACGGGTCTGAAGTTGCTGGCGAAAAAGAGTTCGAGGCTCTGACCGGAACCCAGATATCCCAGCAGCGCGGACGAGCCGATCACCAGAAACAGGGGCAGTCCGGCGAGGGCGAGGAGGATGCACAGAATGGAGGCTACGGTGATCATGACCTGCCTCCGTCGATTGACGCATCGTCTTCCTCTAGGTCTTCTTGTTCGGGCTGCTCATCGACTATGTAGTACCAGGTCTGGACCATGAAGTGCCAGCCCATCAATCCGAAACCCACCGGAATTATGGTGGCGAACCACCACTCCAGGAATTCGATATTACCGCCGGCCCTTGGAATGGCGAAGGCTATCGACCTGTCGCCGATCTTTCGCTGGATGTAGTACAGGCTCACGACGATGAGGACCGCGACGAGGATTGCGGAGACAAGGTTCACGACCACCCCGAACACGCGCCTTACGCGCCCCTTGACGAATCTGGACACCACGTCGATGGTGATGTGCCTGGCCTGGAAGCTGGCCACTGCGCCACCCAGGAAACCGACCCAAACCACCAGATAGCGTACGAACATCTCCAACCAGGGAATGCCCGCGCCGAACAGTTTCAGCGTGACCTGCACCACGGCCAGAAAGGCCATTACCGCCAGAATGGTGACCAGGGCGGCGGTTTCGACCCTTGCAACAGCGGAATCGACAGCTCTAATCAGACGAGTCATCTGCACTTTTCTATCAGTCCCAACACGCGGTCGAGCGTGGCCTTGTCATACAGCTTTCCAACCAAGGACTTTGCGGCTTCGAGCCCCTTTTTTTGGAAGCCGGCGATGTCGCTTGCCTGGGGTTTGATCATCTGTATACCCTTGCGGGCCAGGACCTTGATGGATTTGGTATTGAGTCGTCGCGTGGCCTTCTGAAGCAATCTGAGGTACTTGGCGGTCAGTTCCCTGGTGATTTTCCGGTATTCAGGGGGCATGCCGTCAAAGAATTTTTTGGATATCAGGATGGCCCCCGAGCCGTCCACGATCGGCATGTCGATCATGTACTTCACCTTCGTGTACCACTGCAGCGCGATGGCCGCCACGGGGGAGATATAGATGGTGTCGATGAGCCCGGTCTGCAGCGACGTGAACACATCCGGTATCGCGAGCGGCACAGGATTGAGTCCCAGCTTCTGAAACAGCAGCTTTGCCAGGGGGTCCGACTCCATGACCCATGGCTTGGTGCCCTGCATGTCATCGGCGCTCTTGATGGCCTTGTTCGAAAAGACATAGACGAAACCTTGATCGGCCCAACCCAGCAGAACGAACCCCTTTTTCTCGAACTTTTTCGCGAAGTCGTCCTTCAGGGCGTCGAGCACGCAATCCGTCTGTTTATATGATGTGAACTGAAAGGGCAGTTCAAGGGCGCGGACCTCGGGCACCAGTTCACCCAGACCAACGCCGATTAGTCCGGCCGCCTGAATCTGTCCGAACCTCAGCTTTTCAAGGACCACCTTGTCGTCGCCCAGCACCCCCCCGGCGAAAAACTTGAGCCTGACATTACCGTCGGTGGCCTTTTTCAGGTCCTTCGCCATCCTGCGCATGACCTTCAGCCAGACCGAACCCTCAGGCGCGATGGTGGCGGTCTTTATAACGAACTTTTCAGCCCTGGCCGCGGAGGTAACGGAAAGAACCACGGCTACTGCAAGAAAGGCGGTGGCAAGTCTCTTCATCGTATTCGTCCTCCCGATTTTCGGTCGTCCGGATCCTCAGTCATCCAAGTTCTCAATCATCCAGGAAATAATCGTCCACGTCTTCAAGCAGTTTCTCTGCCTTTCTTTTGGCCGCGTTGTTGGGCATGACAAGGTCAGGAGCATCCCCCTGGGGGGCCTCCAGCACCTCGTTCAGGGTGCTTTCGAACAGCGCCCTGTTCTGGGTCTGAACCGCGTAGGTCTTTGCGAAATACACCTTGCCCAGAAGAAATTTTCCCTTGGTTATCTTGAACAGCCTCTCGAAGTGCGCGCGACTCGCCTCCGGGTCGCCCCCGAAAGCCTTTCCCATGGTGCCGTTGAAGATGCCCAGGAACAGGTGCGGCCCACCATAGTAATAGGTGTCGTCCATCTGGGCGGCGCGTCGGATGAAGGCCAGGACCTTTGGGATCTCGGCCATGGCCTCGACGTCTTCCAGGTTGAGGTTCATCCATCCGCCGAGGCACCCCCCTGCCCAGAACACTGGTGCCACATCGTCGGGATCCAGACCCGCGAGGGCCTCGGACAGTTTGTCCACGGGGCCGTCCAACAGCGCGGGCAGCCCCTCGATTTTGTGGGCGAGAATCCTTATCGCGTAGTCGTAACCGTGCCGGTACAGGCTGGATGCGTATTCCGGGTCCTCATCTTCGACAAGTGTCAGGGCAAAGCCGCAATACAGTGCTGCGCCCCTTATCATCAGGTCTTCGTTGTCAGGCGACGAGATGATGAATCCGTCCAGCAGTTTCAAGAGGGCGGGCGCTGCCTCGCGGGCCTGCTTGAGAGAGGATTCCCTGTAAAAGGCCAGGGTCTGGTCGTCCATCATGGGCGGGGCGTTGTCGGCAACTATCTTTGCGAAGTTGCAGGCGCCGAAATTGACGGCAATGGACAGGAGGACCGGAACTAGGACCTTCCTCATCGCACCTCCGATGACACACCGGCCGTTTGAAAGCAGTACGCGGACGGCATGTTATCCGAGCGGATGAGGCACAGTCAAGGGGAATGGGGCTGGAGGCACCAGTGCCGAGTCGCGGGCGAACCGCTCGGGCGGGCGGCTACTCGATGTCGTAGGCATGGAATGTCATGCTGAAGGTGCCACGCCCCTGGGTCAGCGAGCGGAGTTCCGTGGAATAACCGAACATCCTTTCTATCGGCGCAGTGGCCTTGATGACCTTGACCACGTCCCTGTCCTCCATCGACACAACGGTGCCGTGGC
>JAADHL010000138.1 GCA_013151875.1 Deltaproteobacteria bacterium | reverse complement strand
GCATTTGGCGGAATACGTCCCTCTGCTCGAACGGGAAGGGAACAAAGAAGCCTTCGCCGTTCTCGATCTTTCCATCACCGTTGTGGTCCATGGCGCGGCCGTCCTTGAGCAGGGCCTTGAACAGCCCCACGCCCTCGAGGACATTGAATATGTCCATGAAAGAAGCATCCTCCAGACCTTCCATGCCGTTTTCCAGCATCAGATTCGCCAGTGTCTGCGCCATGAACATGGCCAGGGGATTGTTCGGGTCCGCGTCCAGATCGATGCCTAGTTCCTTCAACAGATCGACCACGTCAGGGGCCAGCGGCCCGTGCCCGATCTCGTCCATGCCCACCACCGCGAGCCCGTACTTTGCGATGGCGTTCGACAGCAGGATGGCCTCGAACCTGGACGTGGAGTTGCCGTGGGCGTACAGGACCACGGGGAACGGCGGCTTGCGGTACTTGTTGGGCTTGGGCACCGCCACGATGATCGGAATTCGGTACTTCTTCATCGTGGCTTCGCCCGTACGGGGATCCACTTTCCACACCCGGTCATCCGTGGCCATGAAGTCCGCGCCCTCCATCCAGCCGAAGGCGAAGTAATCCACGGCCGAAAAGTCGAACTGGGCGTTGGGGTCAAAGAAAGGCGCGATGAAGTCGATGATCGACTGCATGTATTCGGCCTGGATGATTACGATGTTGTCGTTCGGGTCCAGCGGCATGTCCGGTCTGGTCCCGTTGCCGTCGAAGGGGATGCCGGAATCCTCGAAGGCCACGAACTCGGGTCGGATCTCGTCGTTCAGCCACTTGAGGCTGCCCTTGCCGTACAGCCCGTCCCGGATCGCCCGCACCGTGCCGGTCACGTCCTGAGTGGTGAAGGTCCAGGCGAAGGCGATTTGATCCACGTCGAGCCCCAGCCTGTCGAAAACGGGCAGCAGGCGCTGGAGGTCCGGGGTCTGAGCGGCGTGATTTACAAAGGGAAAAGGACTGCGCACGGAACCGTAGCCGTTGTCGCTGGACATGCCGCGCAACCCCTTGGTCAGCACGACCGCGTAGCGGGATTTTTCGTCCAGGGGCAGCAGCGGGCGGATCAACAAGGTGTTGGTGGCCACCTCATAGAAATCCACGTACTCCTTGACGCCGTCTCCATCCACATCGGCCAGGTTGTCCGCCGGAAACGCCATGTTGGTTACCGGACCGAACGGGTCGTTGGGATAGAACACCAAGGGCGCCATGTCCATGGGGAACGAGCCGCGGCCCAGGTCCAGGGGCACTGGTTGGACCTTGTCCACTTCATCCGGGTCGTAGGGGATCTTTATCACCAGGATGTCCGATTCGGACACCGTTGACAGGTCCAGTGGGCCGTCGAACGAAACGCTGATCGGTCCGTATGTCGAAAAGCCGGTAAGCCTGTCCGTGTACTGTTTGACCTTGGTCTCGATCCTCGTGGTCATCGCGGTGGACAGGTTCAGGCGGCAGTTGGTGGGGCTGTCCGGGTCGAACGCGCACGCGAAATCGTTCGGGAAGGGGATCTCGGCGTCGGGCAGCCGTAATGGGTCGAATACGACCTCGGGGCCGACGCCGTCCCCTGGGTCGATGGTGGTCAGGGCAAGCCCGCTCGATGCATCACGATCACACGCCGAGAGCATGAGCGCCGCGGCAAGGAAGAAGCCAGTAGCAATCCGTTTCGTTTTCATCGCTGCCCCCTACCACTGAAGGTGCAGGCGGCCCTGCACCAGGTGAACCCCGTCCGGTTCCAGACCGGTCGTGTCGGCGAATGCCGAGCCAGGCCTCCAGTACGCGTATTCCACGACCGCCAGCAGCCGGACCCATCCGCCCAGGTCCCAGGTCGTCCTGGCAGCCAGGTCCACCTCGTAACCTAGGTCGCGGGTGGCCGGACCTCCGCGAGGCCCGATGGCCGCCCCGCCCAGCAGCGCGGCCTGAAACGGATCCACAAGCGGGACCTCGGCGCGGGCCACCAGGACACCCAGCGAGATGTCCAGGTGCGGAAACGTGCCGGTTATGCGCGGGAAGGCGTAGATCGCGTTGGTTACGCCTCCGTTCGTTACGACCCCATTGAAACCGCGTGTCGGCGCGCCTGAATAGGTGGGGTCGGCCATGTTGAACGCAGTGACCGCGGAAACGGCCTTGGCCGCCTCTGGGAACAGCAGCAGGCCCACGCGGTAGTCGGGGTTCATGGTGAACGAGTGGAATGTGTCGTCGAAGGCGTCCTGGTCCCCGCTGGCCCTGCCGACCTCCAGGACCACGTTGAACCACTTGTGGGTCAGGGACGCCCTTGCGGTCATGGCCGAGGCGCTGATGTCCACGCCGTCGGGATAAGCCATGTTGCGGGGCATTTCGGTGTGGCCGTAGACGCCCGACCATTCGCCTGCCACGCCCAGGGCCACATCCCCGGCCTTCATGGTGAGGTTCAGGAACAGGTCCAGGATATGAGCCCTGGTCTTGTCGCCGAGGTCGTTTTCCTGCCAGCGGCTGATGTAAAGGAAACCCGCCTGACCCATCTGGCCTTGCCAGTGCAGGGACGCCAGGGCCTGCCACGCGGTGTCACCCTTTCCTCGATTGGAAAACACGTCGCGTTCGATATAGTCGCCCGCGACGTTGATCGAAAAGGACTGGCCCCATTTTTCGTGGGTAAAAAACTGCAGAGGCTTTATGCTGACCAGCACGCGCTCGACCACGTCGCCGAAATTGCGATAGCCGAAGTCGCCCTCGACCTCGCGGCCGTTGTTGGCCAGTATGCCCAGGCCCCAGTGCGACAATTGACGCCCCACCTTGACCCCGAAGAAGGGGCCTCCGAATCCCAGGTAGGCTTCCCTGAGCCTGATATTGTCCGCCTTGAAGGCGTCCTGCTCTATCCGGGACTTGTCGGCGAACTTGAGGACCGATCTACCGTCGCCGGCGATGATCGTTCCGTCCAGGAAGTCCACTTCGGTCATGATCGCCACTTTGCGGACGATCTTGTTGTCCGGCTTCCATACCAGTGACGGGCTCCACCTCAACCGGTAGGTCAGGAAGCCCTCGGTTGGGATGCGGTCCTCCCTTGACGGATCGGCCAGTTCCACCGCCATCTCGCCGATCCTTCCCCCTATGAACCTGAGTTCGCCGCCCAGGTTCAGGGCGAATCGGCCGAACGGGATGGATGCCTTTGATTTCCATGTGTCCCCCTCGGACGATGCCATGGCGGGCGATGCCATGGTCAACGCGAGGAGGACGATTACGAGTACGCCGGTGGTCCGCATCGTCCCCTCCCGAAATGTTGCGGGGAGCATAGCAGAAGCACGGTCCCCTGATAAAAGGGTTTTTTCATATTTTTTTCGCCGGCGGCATTGTCCGGGGTGGATGTTCGGATCCGGACTATTCTGTGGGCGACATCGGCAGGTAGGTCATGGCGCCGGCCTCGACCGGGAAATCCATCGGTTCGAACGTAGATGTCGGATGCGTCGCCGTGGCCGTATAGGGGGCGGATATGTCGCGAGGAGGTACGTTGGAGGCAAAGAAAAGCGGCTGCGCCGGGGCAGTGTCCTTGCGGTCCGTGTTTTTCATGTCCTGCGAGTCGAAGTACACGAACGTGTAGTCTTCATCGGTGACGAGCGGCGTCAGGGAGACCGTCGCCCCCCCGATGAACTCGGTGTACAGGGTGTCGGCCTCTGGGGCCAGTACAGCCGTTATTCCCGCGACAACCCCCTTTTTCGGGTCGGGCTTGACTCCCCATGCCTGCTGCATCAGGTCCACCAGCTTTTTCTGGGTCAGGACCAACACCTGGAACGAGTTCTCGTCCGCAATGAACACAGGACCCAGTCCGTTGAGGTATCCCGCTTCGGGGTAATCGGGATTCTTGTCCCCAGCGGCACGCAGGAAGATGGAGGCCCCGGCCGGCACCGTCAGTTCAAACTGGCCGCATTCAGCGGTGCTGTCGGGCATCCACCATGTGTCGCACTGGTCGTCGGAGGACTTGGTCTGTACTTCCTCGGCCAGTCCCACGGTGGTCACCTCCACTCCGCCCGCAGGCTCCATGTAATAGAGCCCGCTGGTGGCGTCCGGCGCGTCGCAGAACATGCAGTAGTACCTCCAGGCCACGCCCCTGATGGTCACGGTTCCGCCCGGCACGTCGGGCAAGGTCGTATCCCCGGTGACGTCCTTTCCAGGGATGTCCGCCATGACATCCGTCGATGTGTCGTTTTGGGGCGCGTCTTTTTTGGGAATGTCCGTGGATACATCCGTAGTGACGTCCTGGCCCTGATCCTGAATCTGGATGTCGATTGAAACGTCCTTGAAGGGTGTGTCGGGCATTACGTCGTCATGCTGGGACGAATCCGTGCCGTTGTCTACGGCGTCCGTGCCGGAAGTCCCGCCGTCCGAGCCGCAACCCGTCCATGCGCCCAAGGTGATCGCCGATACCAGGACTGATCGAATAAAACCCTTCATGGCCCTCCTCCATGTCGGGCGGCCCAGTCGATGCCCGGTGAACCGCTCGAACCTTGATTCAATGCCGGAATTATAGTGTTTTACGCGACCCGTTGCATCAAACCGTCAACTCGACCAGCCATTGTGCCGCGAGGACCGCTGACATGGACAACAGGGCAACCACGTAGACCAATGACAGCCAGCCGTACGCCTCCAGGATACGGCGATCCCGGGCAGTTTCATCCGGGCGGGCCGATGCGCGCCCGAGCCAGTTCGCAACCCTCCATCGGACCACTTCCCGCGCCCTGAGTCGCAGGTTCGGCATCTCCAACAGGTCCACCAGGACATAGTAGCCGTCCAGCCTGATCAGGGGGTTGAGGTTGAAGACGACCGATCTCAAGCCGGTCGTCAGCATCAAGGCGCCCAGCGCCTGGAGCAACGGTCCCTGAACCGGATGCAGGGTTGCCAGCGCAATCGTCGCCGCCGACCAGACCGCGAGGTCGGCCACGGACCCGGCCATCGTAATCCAGATACGGTTTTGCTTTTTGGGAACCAGATAGGCGTCGCTGATGTCGGTGTAGGCGCAAGGCATGAAGTACAGCAGCATCACGCCCATTTCACGAACCTCCGCCCCGAAACGCTTGCATGCGAGGCCGTGGGCGATCTCGTGCAGGGTGAGGGTCAGTGCGGTCATGCCGTACAA
The DNA here is from genome assembly GCA_013151875.1 of Deltaproteobacteria bacterium. GTDB lineage: Bacteria > Myxococcota_A > UBA9042 > DTJE01 > DTJE01 > JADDHL01. The sequence continues at coordinate 1,781 of JAADHL010000138.1, read as the reverse complement.
CCAGGCCAGACCCCACCCCCTGAGGGAGGACGCCATGGCCTGGGCCGCTTCATGGGGATGGATGGCGTGCAGAATCGCTGCGCAGCAGACCAGCACTACGACCAGGACCACGAATGGAAACGACACCAGGGGACGGATCGCGGCCAGGAGGCCGGAAAGAAAACGGTCGGGGTCCACCAACGGCCGCTTGAGGTAGAGGATCGACCGTCGTTCCAGTGTCACGGCTTCCTGCCTGGAGGCGATGTCCGCCCGCGAGAGGCCCTGGTCAAGCAGGCCGAGGCGCTCCAGCTGTTCCGCCACTCCTTGCACGTCTTCCGCGCTGATGTCGGACTCTTCCCGTTCAGACGCCAGGAATGCGATTTGCCGATAATCCAGATTGGAATTGAAGTGCCCGGCTATCTTCCAGGCCATCTCGGGAAGCCGGAAGAACCTGCCGGTGACAGGGTCCTTTACCACAGCGTAATGGGAGTTACGGTGTACCTGGACGCGCACCACGATGTCTGGGCGGGTCGGCGGTGGATGTGTGGAATCATCCAAGACAGCGGTCCCGGGCCGGGTCGAGGTCTACCAATTCAGGTTTTCCCGCCTGACCAGACCATAGTCCGTTCCAGGCGCGTACGGCGGTGGAATGGGCGCCTTTTTGTTGGCCGTGGAAGGGGCCACGCGTTTCTCCAACTCCTCGACGGTCAGCTTTTTGCGGGAATCTTTCCCGGGCAACCCCTTGTCCGTTGAATCCCTTTCCATCAAACACCTCCCGTTCGGCGGCTTGCCTTGTGGACAATATTATATGGGATTTCCTGCCTCATCACCCTATCTTGTAATACGACCCCAGTTGATCGACTTCGCGTGCCCCGAAAGCGCGCAGGGTCAGGCGGGCGACCCTGCCCTGGGTCGTGACGAACGTGGCCCGCTCGATTCCCAGTTCAAAGGCCCGTTCGGCTATGGGCGGCAGGCAGCGATAAGGCAGTCTGCGTCCGCGCACCCGAGGCAGCAGCCCAGCCACCCCGATATGGATCCGACCCGGCTCTGGTCGGTCCGCCAGCATGAAGCCGACCACCGACTTGTCATGGCGGTCCAACAGCAGCAGGGAAACGCGCGCGGAAAAGTCCGGCATGGATGTAACCCGCTCCAGGGCCGCCGCCACCTCCCCGTTGTCCGTGGCATCGTCGTCCAGGAAGACCCGCCCATAGCAATCAGCGAAACCCTTGAGTTCCTTTTCGGTCGCTTCGTCAAAGAATCGCGGCTCCAGGTCGTTGGGCAGGGACTGGATCCGGCGGATGACCCGGCCCAGCTTTTTCAGATCGAAACTCATCAGGCTGGAGGGCTGCCCTGATTTCTTGAAGCCCAGTCGCCGGTACAGGGGCAGGGCCAATTTGTTGGCCCGTTTCATGAGGGTGATGAACAGACAGTATCTTTCGTAGCGTCCTTTCATGAAGTCCTCGAATGCCGGAATCAGGGCTTCGGCGGCCCCTTGGGGCGTGGCCAGGGGCTCATGCGCGTGCAGCAGGGCGATCTGGTACAGGCCCACCTCCTTCATTTCCAGTATGTCCCTGATCCGGTCCAGGTCCAGTTGGCTTCCTACGTGCAGCGCGGGATCGCGGTAATCCTGAAGGATGCCTACAGCCGCCAGGTCGTCGCCGTGGAACCCACCGAACACGAGCGTACGCCCCTCGGGTCCGGCGCCCCAGACGCCGAGGCCGCGTCCATGGGCCTTGGTGAGCATTGTGTCAGCCGCGTCCAGGGCGGGGTCGTCCGGTTCGAGGCGTCTGATGTTCATTTTT
>JAADHL010000017.1 GCA_013151875.1 Deltaproteobacteria bacterium | reverse complement strand
CGCCGGCCCGGTACTCGTCGGCAAGGGTGTTGGGGGTTATCTCGAAGGTCGAAAGGACCTTGCCCGACGCGTCACGTATCTCACCCGCGGTTGAATCGAGGGTCAGCACGTCGCCGGTCTTCATGCCGGTCACGTCCGCGATCAGGGGCAGTCCGCCCGAGTCCTGGCAGGTATTGAAAAAGATCGGGGCGATTACCCCGCCGATTACGATCCCGCCCCGGCGCTTGTTGGGAACGCCCGGAATGTCGTCGCCAATGTGCCACATCACGCTGTTGCAGGCCGATTTGCGCGACGAGCCCGTGCCCACCACGTCGCCCACGAACGCGACCTTGTACCCCTCGGACCTGAACCGGGCGATCGTCTCGTTTCCGTCCGGGAACAGCATCTTTCCCATGGCCAGCGCGTGCAGCGGGATGTCCGGCCGGGTCGCCGCGTCGCTCGCGGGCGAAAAATCGTCGGTGTTGATCTCGCCTTCCACCTTGTAGACCTTGAACTCCAGGGTTTCCGGGATTCCGGGCCGGCTGGTGAACCATTCACCCTCGGCCCATGATTCGACGACCTTGCGCGCCGCCGCGTTCGTCTTTGACAATTCGAACACTTCGTCGAACGCATCGTACACAAAGGTCATCGATGAAAGCGCCGCGGCCGCGTCCTCCGCCAGTTCCGCGTCCGCCAGCGCCTTGATCAACGGCCCGATGTTGTATCCGCCCAGCATGTTCCCCAGGATGGAAATCGCGTCCTTTTTCGTTATGAGCGGGGAAGAAGCCCCTCCTTCCAGGATCCTTGCAAGGAACGCGGCCTTGACCTCCGCGGCCGGGTCCACGCCGGGAGAGACCCGTTCCTTCAGCAGGCCCAGCAGAAAGTCCCCCTTGCCGGCCGGTGGTTCCTCCAGCAGCCGACACACTTCGGCAGTCTGTTCAGGGTCCAACGGCAGGGCCGGAATTCCCTTGGCGTTTCTTTCCTTTTCATGTTCCAGATATGCCTTGATCATCGCTCGCCTCGCTTTGATTCCCGAAATGGCTTATAGCGCATCCGCCCCGATTTGTCCGTCCCAATGGTCAACTGAAAATGACATTAGGCACGGCCGACAGGACAGATATTTCAACTTCTGTTAGTAATGTATGATCGCGCTGTACGACCAAGCAGGTGCATGGGCGTGGGGGAAAACCGCTGATGGACGCAGAATTGCCCGAACTCGATTCCCGAAGCATCGGGTTCGCCGAAAAGCTGTACGCCGATTTCCTGGGCGATCCTCAGTCGGTGCCCCCAGGATGGCGAAGATATTTCGAGTCCCTGGGCGGCGATGAACACGCCGTTGCCCCCAGGCGGGCTCCGTCTTTCAGGCCCAGGGGCCTGTTCAGCCGCGTGAATGGGCCTGATGGTGGAATTCCCCATGACGCAGCCAACCTCCAGGACCGAATCGACCAGTTGATCCGCGCCTTTAGGGTGAGGGGCCATCTCGTCGCCGGCCTGGATCCGCTGGGCATTCCGAGGCCGGACCAGGTCGAACTGGACCCGGCGTTTTACGACCTGGACGCCTCCCACATGGACCAGGTGTTCTCCACGAGGACCATCCATCCCCACGAAAGCCTTACCCTGAGGGAGATCCTCGACCACATGCGCAACACGTACTGCCGCTCGATCGGCGTGCAGTTCATGCACATGGACAGCCTGCCGGTAAAGACCTGGCTGTTGGAGCGCATGGAGGGGTCGGAAAACCGGCTGGAACTGACGCCCGGCGAGCAGTTGCGCATCCTGACCCGCCTTACCGACGCGGTCATCTTCGAGGACTTCGTCCAAAAGAAATACCTGGGCGCCAAGAGTTTCAGCCTGGAGGGCGCGGAAAGCCTGATCCCCCTGCTGGACCTGGCCATAGAAAAGGCGGGCGACCAGCATATCGACGAGATCGTGATCGGTATGCCTCACCGCGGGCGCCTGAACGTGCTGGCCAACATCATGGGCAAGGGCCCCCGACTGATCTTCCAGGAATTCGAGGACAGCGAGCCCGACATGTTCCGCGGACACGGCGACGTCAAATACCACCTGGGCTACAGCACCACGTGGAGGACGAGCACCGGATACGACGTACACCTGTCGCTGTGCTTCAACCCCAGCCACCTGGAATACGTGAACACCGTGGCCCTGGGGCGCATGCGGGCCAAGCAGGACCGGGTCGGGGACGAGGACCGCAAGCGCGGCATGGTCCTGCTGATCCACGGCGACGCCGCCTTCGCGGGCGAGGGCATCGTGCAGGAAACGCTCAACATGAGCCAGTTGCCTGGTTACACCACGGGCGGCACCCTGCACGTGGTCGTCAACAACCAATTGGGATTCACCACTTCCCCCAGGGACGGGAGATCGAGCACCTACGCCACGGACGTGGCCAAGATGCTCCAGGTGCCGATCTTCCACGTCAACGGCGAGGACCCGGAGGCCGTCGCGCAGGTGGTGCGGCTGGCGATGGACTTCAGGCTCAAGTACCGCAGGGACGTGGTCATCGACATGTATTGCTATCGCCGGCGGGGCCACAACGAAGGGGATGAACCGGCGTTCACTCAACCGCTCATGTACGCGGCCATCCGCAAGCGCAAGTCGGTCAGGGAAGGATACCTGGACCACCTGCTCAAGCTGGGTGACGTCACGCGCGAGCAGGCGGATGAGATCGCGGTTCGTCGGCGCCAGCAGTTCGACGCCGAACTCAAGGCGGCCCGCAGGGAAAAACGCGCCGCGCCGCCCGCCTTCGCTGGGGTCTGGGCGGGTTTTCTGGGCGGCCCGGAAAAGGACGTGGCCGAACCTGACACCGGTGTGGACAGGGGTTTGCTGAAGTCCACGTTGACGGCGCTCGCAAGGGTGCCTGACGACTTCCGGCCCCATCCCAAGATCAGGCGTTTCCTGGATCAGCGGATCGAGATGTCGAAGGAGGCGCGCGCCCTCGACTGGTCCGCGGGCGAATCCCTTGCCATTGCGACCCTGGCGGCACAGGGGGTCCCGATCCGCCTGACCGGCCAGGACACCGAAAGGGGCACGTTCAGCCACAGGCACGCGGTCCTGCATGACGTCAAGGATGATCGCACATTCACGCCCCTGCAACACGTGATGGCCGGCCAGGCGCCCGTGGAGATCAGAAACAGCCCCCTCAACGAGAGCGGCGCCCTGGGTTTCGAGTATGGATACAGCCTGGACCGCCCCGGGGGCCTGGTGATATGGGAGGCCCAGTTCGGGGACTTCGTGAACACGGCGCAAGTGATCATAGACCAGTTCATTTCCAGCGCCGAGATCAAGTGGCACAGGCTGTCCGGCCTGGTGATGCTGCTGCCGCACGGTCTGGAGGGCCAGGGGCCCGAGCACTCCAGCGCCCGCATCGAGAGATTCCTGAACATGTGCGTCGACGACAACATGCAGGTCGCGATCCCGACGACTCCGGCCCAGCTTTTTCACCTGCTGCGACGCCAGTCATTGAGGCAATGGCGCAAGCCCCTGGTGGTGTTCACCCCAAAGAGCCTTTTGAGGCACCCTGAATGTGTGTCCGACCTGGATGATCTGGCGACCGGCAGGTTTCACCGGATCCTGCCCGACACGGCGGCTGACGCGGGGAAGATAAAGAGGGTCCTGATGTGCAGCGGCAAGGTCTATTACGACCTGGCGTCGTACCGCAGGGAAAAGGGACGTGACGATGTGGCAATCCTGCGCATCGAGCAACTCTATCCCCTGCCGGAAGAGGCCATAAGGCAGTCTCTGGAGCCATACGGGACCGATGTGCCACTGATATACGTGCAGGAAGAGCCGGAAAACATGGGCGCATGGTGGCACCTCCAATCGAGGATCCGCGGGCGGCCCTCCACCGGCCGGCCGGTAAGCGCGGTGACCAGAAAGGCATCCCCCAGCCCGGCCACGGGCTCGCACAGCAGCCACGTGGCCGAGCAGATGGAAATTGTAAAACAGGCGTTCGGGGGAAGACATTGAGGAGAAGTCATGGCATACGAGTTGAAGGTCCCGCAAACGGGTGAGTCCATCACGGAAGTACAGGTGGGCGAGTGGCTCAAGGCCGAGGGAGAAGCGGTCGAGACCGACGAGCCGGTAGTGGTCCTCGAAACGGACAAGGCCACAGTGGAACTCCCCGCGCCCGAGGCCGGAGTCCTGGAAAAGATCGTCAAGGCGGAAGGTGAATTCGCCAAGGTGGATGAAACCCTGGCCATCATCGGGAATGCCGTGGCCGGGAAGGGGAAAAAACCCGGCAAGACCGCGAAAAAGAAAGTCGCGGAATCCGTGGCTGAGCCGGCCGTCGCCGGCCAAGAAAACACCGGTCAGGAAAACATGGGCCAAAAAAACATGGGCCGGGAAAAACGCGTGATGCCGGCCGCGAAACGAGCCATGGCGCAGGCCGGACTGGGGCCCGACGACGTGAAAGGCACCGGCCCCGGTGGAAGGGTCTTGAAGGAGGACGTGCAAAAGGCCGCTGCGGACGCAAAGGGCAAATCCCGGGAACAGACGACGCGACCGCCGGTTCAGGCCCCACCGGACCCTCTGGGCCGCGAGGAAGAGGTCGTCCCGATGTCCATGATCCGCAGAAGCATCGCGGATCGCCTGGTTTCCGCCCAACACAACGCCGCGCTTCTGACTACCTTCAACGAGATCGACATGGGCGCGGTCATGGCCCTGAGAAAGAAGAGGCAGGACGCGTTCGTGAAAAAACACGGGATCAAGCTGGGCTTCATGTCCTTTTTCGTGAAGGCGGCTGTGGACGCCCTCAAGATGTTTCCGGCGGTCAACGGATCGATCAGGGATCGCGATTTCGTTTTCCACGACTACTACGACATCGGGGTGGCCATCGGCGGCGGCAAGGGGCTTGTCGTGCCCGTGCTCAGGGACGCCGACAGGATGAGCTTCGGCGCAATCGAAAAGGCCATCGCGGACTTCGCCGAGAGGGCGCGGGCAAACAGGCTGGACCTGGACGAACTCAGGGGCGGCACCTTTACGATCAGCAACGGGGGAGTCTATGGGTCACTGTTGTCCACGCCCATTGTGAATCCCCCGCAATCCGGGGTGCTGGGCCTGCACGGGATCAAGGACAGGCCCATGGCGGTGGACGGTCAGGTCGTGATAAGGCCCATGATGTACGTGGCCCTCACGTACGACCATCGCATCGTGGACGGCCGAGAGGCGGTGTCGTTCCTGAGGCGCGTCAAGGAGGCCGTGGAGGACCCGGCGATGATGCTGCTGGAGGTCTGAACCTGCTGGAGGACGGAACCCACAACCAAAGCAACAAAATCTTACGCGTGTCCATTGCGGCCCGTTTAAAGGTGTTCCATGAAAAAGACAAAACATGATCTGGTGGTGATCGGCGGCGGACCGGGGGGCTACGTTGCGGCGATACGCGCGGCCCAACTAGGTCTGGACGTGGCCTGCGTCGAGATGGAGCCCGCGCTGGGCGGGACCTGCCTGCGGGTCGGGTGCATCCCCAGCAAGGCGATGCTGGAATCCAGCGGCAGGTTCCGGGCGGCCGGCCGTGACCTGAAGAAGCTCGGCGTCAAGGTGAGCGGCGTCGAACTGGACCTGTCGGCCATGCTCAAGCGCAAGGATCGCATCGTCAAGGGCCTGACCGGGGGCGTTGACGGCCTGTTCAGAAAAAACGGGGTCATCAGGTACCTGGGCCGCGGCAGCCTTGCCGGCGGGGGAAAGGGAAAGGTAAAGGCGGAAGAGCCCGTGGAGATAACGGCGGATCAAATCCTGATCGCCACCGGATCCCGCCCCGCGCCCCTCAAGGGGATCGAGTTCGGCGGCCCCATAGGGACCAGCACCGAGGCCCTTTCCTACCCTGAAGTGCCCGGCTCGCTGGTCGTCATCGGGGCCGGCGCCATCGGCCTGGAACTGGGCTCGGTCTGGAGCCGCCTGGGGTCACGCGTCACCGTGCTGGAGTACCTGGACAGGGTACTGCCCGGCAGCGACGCAGGGATCGCGTCCATTGCCCTGCGCGTGCTCAAGCGTCAGGGCCTGAAATTCCAGTTGGGCGCGCGCGTGACCGGCGCGCGGGTGAAGGGCGCCGGGGCCGTCGTGGAGGTGGAGGGGCTGGAGCCCATAGAGGCCGACCGGGTGTTGGTCGCGGTGGGCAGGGTGCCTTTCACGGAAGGGCTGGGCCTGAAAGCGGCCGGTATTTCAACCGACAAGCGAGGGTTCATTCCGGTTGGCGAAGATTTCGCCACCTCGGCCGAGGGCGTGTATGCCGTGGGCGACGTCATCGGCGGCCCCATGCTGGCGCACAAGGCCCACGAGGAGGGCATTGCCTGCGTGGAACGCATCGTCACCGGCTATGGTCATGTGAATTACGACGTCATCCCGTCCATCGCGTACACAGAACCCGAGGTCGCGGCCGTGGGCAGGACCGAGGAAGACCTGCGGGAAGCGGGAATCGAGTACCGTAAGGGCGCGTTCCCCTTCAAGGCCAACGGCCGCGCGCAGGCCCTGGGCGAAACGGACGGGGAGGTCAAGGTCCTGGCCCACGCTGAAACCGACCGTATTCTTGGGGTTCACGTGATAGGACCCAGGGCCGGCGATATCATCGCGGAAGCGGCCGCGGCAATGGAATTCGGCGCCAGCAGCGAGGACCTGGCCCGCACCTGCCACGCCCACCCTACCCTGTCCGAAGCCCTGAAAGAGGCGGCCCTCGCAGTGGACGGCCGCGCCCTGCACATCTGACTTTGGAAACAATCTCTTTCAGCAACCGCCGCCCTTCTTTACCGGGCGTTCCATGCGGACCGGTTTCGGCCGCGGCGGGGGTCGGCGCACCTTGGATCCGGTCAGCCATCCGCGCACTGCCTCGCGCAGTTTGTAGGCCTCGATATCGGCTGTTTCCCCAGTGGGGGGCGGCCCTTGGAGGAACTGCCTGGAAAATGCCTGGTACCCACCGTCCAGAACCTCGATTTCACCGCCGTATT
>JAADHL010000019.1 GCA_013151875.1 Deltaproteobacteria bacterium | reverse complement strand
CGTCCGCACACTTGCGCGGGTGGCTGCGGCCTGCCTGAAAGAGCCTGTGGAACAAGTCTATTGGGTGTCCAGAATATCATCAAGGCCCACGGCCTCCATGATGCCCTCCGCGAGGATCCTGACCCGGCCCTCGTCCTCGCCCTCGACCATTACCCTTATCTTGGCCGATGTCCCTGAATACCGCACATTTACCCGCCCCTTCCCTCCAAGGGTCCTTTCGACCTCACGGATGGCGGCCTGTGTGTTTTCCAGCGTCTCGACAGGCGGCTTGTCGAGCACCTTGGCCCCCAGGAGCACCTGGGGGAATCTTTCGAACGCGGCGGCAAGGGTGGACAGACTCTTTCCGGTTCGCTGCATCACCTCCAGGACCCTGATGCACGACAGGATTCCGTCACCAGTCGTGGCATGGTCCAGGAAGAGCAGGTGCCCGGACTGTTCACCGCCCAGGTTGTAGCCGCTTTTCAGCATCTCTTCCACGACATAGCGGTCTCCGACGTCGGTCCTGACAAGGTCCAATCCCATCCTTTCCAAGGCCACCTGGAGTCCCAGGTTGCTCATGATGGTGCCGACGACGCCGCCGCCCTTCAGAGTGCCGTTTTCCTTCATCCAGGAGGCGCACAGCGTCAGGATGACGTCGCCGTCCACGATTTCGCCCTTTTCGTCGGCCAGAATGCATCTGTCCGCGTCCCCGTCCAGTGCCAGCCCGATGTCGCAGCGCATCTCCTTGACCTTGCGGGCCAGGACTTCCGGGTGAAGCGCGCCGCAGTTTTCGTTGATGTTGGTCCCGTCCGGCGCGACACTCATGGTAATCACATCAGCGCCCAGCTCCTCGAAGATCATCGGAGCGACGCGATAGGCCGCGCCGTTGGCGCAATCCACGGCGATGCGCAGTCCGTCCAATGTCAGGTCGCGGGGAAAGGTGGATTTCAGGGAAACGCAGTATCGACCAAGGGCGTCGTCCAGACGGTATGCGCGTCCGAAATCACGCCCCGTGGCGGCCTGCGGGAGTCTGGATGGGTCCTGGACCAGGGCCTCGACGCGGGCCTCCACCTCGTCGGGCAGCTTGAACCCGTCACCACCGAAGAACTTGATGCCGTTGTCCTCGAAAGGGTTGTGAGATGCCGAGATCACGGCGCCGGCCTCGGCCCGCATGCTCACTGTCATGTATGCGATTCCAGGGGTGGGCAGGGGGCCGACCAACAGGACGTCCGCGCCCATAGAGCATATTCCCGCGGCCAGGGCGGTTTCGAACATGTAGCCCGACAGCCTGGTATCCTTGCCAATGACGATTCGGGTCCGGCCTTCGCCCGCCGGAAACGATGTGGCGACGGCGCGCCCAAGCGCCATGGCAACGTCAGGGGTCATGGGGTGCACGTTGGCGACGCCACGGACACCATCCGTACCGAACAGCTTTCTTTCGCTCATCGATTCACCTCTTTCAGCCGGCTTGTGAAGGAAGCGGTCAGGGGCCTGGATCCGCGATATCCGCCTCCTGAGGTTCAGGATTAAGGATCAGGAAGTTGAGCGTGCGCGGCTTGAGCTTGCACTCCACGCCAGCGGGTCGATCGCATGCCGGTCTGACCGCGCCGTGCCTGACCACGGTCGCATCGTAGTCCGAGGCGTCCACATACAAAGAGACGGGCACCTCGTTGTTTTGGATCTTCAGCAAGGTCGGCACTGGCCCCGACAGGGTTACGGTGGCCATGGACGGCTGCACCTGGCACACCATCCCCGCGGGACATCCCTTGACCCCTATTTCCTGTTTTTTCAGGGTGATTTTTCCATGCTTGACCTTGACGGGTATGTCCAGCTTGACGCGGTCGTCATCCAGGAAAAGGAAGGAATAGGCGGGTTTCTGTATCTGCACCTCTATCCTGGAATCCTTGTCCAGCAGATGAAGATCCACCGGGTTGGTCAGAAGTTCCGACACTTGCTTTACGCTGGATTTCGCGCCCCAGATTCGCACATGGGGCGGCGTTACTTTTACATGGTTTTTGGGGATTTCGTATCCCTCCCGCGGATCGCCTTTGAAGTTGGGATATACCGGCACAACCCGTTCCAGCTTGGGTTCGGTGCGCACCACGAACTCCGAGGGATACACCGACTGGATGGACAGTCTGTTTACCCCCAGCAAGAGGCGGATCTTCTGTGGGTCGAACACAAAGACCGTCTGGTCCGAAAAACCTCTCAGATCGACCTGATACGGTTTGGCCTTTCTTTCCAGTGCCTTTGCCAGGCGGGACCACCTGTCGCGGACGCGGACTCTCAGCACCTTTGGCATTTCGCCCACGAACACCTCCTGGTCGGAGATGTTGGAGAGCACCACGGGCACCTCGATGTCCACTTCCTTTCCCTTGTCCTCCCGGACCACGAAAAACAGCGCAATCGCAATGGCAATTGAGGCGAGCTTGAGCCACCGGTTGTCCTCGTACATGCGCCTGTACCAGGGGCGTCTGACAGCCATCATCCTGGTCGTTCTCATGCGGGGAGGCATCCCGGTGGGGCCGCCCGTTTTGTCCGGACCCTTGCTCAAACCAGCCCCTCTTCAGTGTCGGCGTCATCGAGTTCGGTCCGCTGGCCCTTGGGTCCGAACAGTTTCATCAGTTCGTCCCTCAAGGAAACCGCGTCCAGACCACGCTTCAGCTCGCCGTGTTCCGCAAGCGAGATGATTCCAGATTCCTCGGAAACCACGATCACGACCGCGTCCGTGCCTTCCGTCAGTCCGATGGCGGCCCGGTGACGCGTGCCCAACTGTTTGTCCACCCGTGGGTTTTCCGTCAGGGGCAGAAAGCACCCGGCATGGCTGATGCGCCCTTTACGTATGATCACAGCGCCGTCGTGCAGCGGGTTTTCGTAGGAAGGCAGGAAAATCGAGTACAGGGTGCCTGCCATGACCCGCGCGTCCACGGCCAGCGCCTCCTCGGTGAACGGCGTCAGGTCAGCCTCCCTCTCCAAAACGATCAGGGCGCCTATGTGTTTGGCGGCCAGCCTGGTCGCGGCCCTGATGATTTCATCGTACATGGTGGGCCCGCTTTTGCGGCCACCGGCCATGAACAAGGGGTTCTTGCCCATCTCGGACAGGGCGCGCCTGATGTCGGGTTGGAACAGGACGATCAGGATCACGATGAACGAGCTTACGAACTTGTCCAGGACCCAGTTTACCGTGGTCAGGTTGAGAATTTCTTCCTGGGACACCACGAACAGGGCCAGTACAAAGAATATGCCCACCAGCATCTGGACCGCCCGGGTGCCCCTGATGAGCAGCATCATCCGGTAGACCAGATAGTAGACCAGGGCGATGTCCAGAACCGTCGAAATCACGTCCATTCCCGGAATGCTGGAAAGGAGGTCCTGGATCGGGTTCATGCCGCCTCGTCCTCTATCTCCGACGCAGATATTGCGTGAGCAACCTGTACCACGTCGGTCATTTCCGCCACGTCGTGCACCCTCAGGACCCTGGCTCCCCTGGCAACGGCCATGGCCACCGCGCCGGCCGTGCCGAACAGGCGGTCTTTCGGGTCCAGACTGCCTAGAATACGACCGATGAAGGATTTGCGCGAAGTTCCGACCAGAAGAGGACGTCCGAATCGCCCGAAGACATCCAGTCTGTTGATGAGCACCAGATTCTGTCGCCAGGTTTTGGCGAAACCTATTCCAGGATCAAGGATCAGGTGGTCCTCCGGAAGACCGGCCGCCAAGGCCCTTGATGCATGGTTCCACAGTTCATCGGCCACATCATCCAACAAAGAAGCGTAGCGCGTATGAGACTGCATATCCTCGGGGCCGCCCCTCATGTGCATTGCCACCGCCAATGGCTTGAGTCGGCCCAGGAGGGCGGGCATGTCCGGGTCGAAAGTGAAGGCGGAAACATCGTTGACCATTATGGCGCCGGCTTCCAGCGCGGCCCCGGCCACAACGGTGCGTCTGGTATCGATCGAAATCGCGCTCTCAGTTTCTTCCGACAGTGCCTTGACCACCTGAACGACGCGTTCGATTTCATCCTGGGCTTCCAACAGGCTCGCGCCGGGGCGGGTGGATTCGCCGCCTATGTCGATGATATCCGCGCCCTGATCGGCCATCTTCATGCCATGGACGATTGCCGCATCAAAGGACTCATATCGTCCGCCGTCATAGAAGGAGTCCGGCGTGACGTTCAGCACGCCCATGACCAGCGGCGGCCTGGACATATCGGCGATCGCATCGATGATCGCCCGTATCTGTGCGTGTCGATCGGACATGAACAGATTCTAACGGTTGTGGGGCCGCCCTTCAAAGAAAAAGCCGAAAATATAGGGCGTTATGGAAAGACTGGCGCGCTTGCGCGTCGGGGATGAGATTCAGGTTCAGACTAGATGCATTCAGGATGCTTGGCGCAGTCCGTGCAGCCGCAGCCTTCGTTATATGGCGAGCAGACACCGTCGTCGACGCACTTGCTGGTGTCGGAACAGTAGCCGTCAGCCACGCAATCGGCGCAAACGCAGTCGTCCTGAGGCGTGCACTGACCGTCGGCTACGCACCCGACGCACTTGCATGAAGAGGGCGTTTCGGTACAGGGGCTCGGATCGGGCACATTCACGTTGTCGCAGACCAGGTCGCCGGCCGTGACGCACGCGCCGCTGGCGCAAACCTTGCCTGACGAGCAGGTCCCACAAGAGCCTCCGCAACCGTCGTCGCCGCACACCTTGCCGTTGCAGTCGGGGGTGCACGGACTGCCGCAGCCGCAGGCCTCGTAGTCCGCGCAACAGTCTCCGTAGTTGACGCACTCGGTGTCACAGTAACAGTTCGAGGACTGGCTCCCGCACAGGTCCTTGCACGAATCCGGGCCCGCGGGTCCGCAGTCGCCCACGGACTCGCACGCCGTTCCGGTCGCGTTGCAGGACTGGCCCTTGGCGCAGGTGCCGCAGGCGTTGGGCTGGTCCGGGCACCCACCGTCGCCGCACACCTTGCCGTTGCAGTCTGGGGTGCAGGCGCCTTCCACGCATTTGCCCGACGCGTTGCATGAAAGGCCTTCCGCGCACTTGCCGCATACATCCGGCTGGCCCGCGCATCCGCCATTGCCGCATTCCTTGCCCTCGCACACGGCTTCGCAGCACTCGGGGGGCTCGTCGGTCAGGCCGTCGCAGTCGTTGTCCTTCCCGTCGCAGCCGGTCTTTTCTTCCGTCACGTAGCTGAAGGCCCATGCCTTGTAAGTGGCGTCGTCGCAGGCCCAACCGGCCTCGCCCTTGCACTCCTTCTGGGAACCCTCGCACACGCCTTTTTGCTTGGGGCAGGGGCCGCCGTCACCGATATCCGACGCCTCGTCCGTCTGTCCGTCGCAGTCGTCGTCCTTGCCGTTGCACACTTCGGTGGGCAGGACGCCGCAGTTGCCGCAATCATTGGTGGTGCAACAGATGTTGGACTCGCACCCGCCGTTTTTGCAGTCCGTCCCGCTCTTGCAAGCATCGCCGTCTTCGCAGCCGGGGCAGGGGCCTCCGCAGTCCACGTCCGTCTCACCCTGGTTCCTGGAGCCGTCGGTGCACGATGGTGTTTCGCACACGCCGAAGGCGCAGTTCAGGGACAGGCAGTCCGGGTGCACGATGCAGAACTTGCTGTTCGGGCATCCAGGGCAGTCCTGGCCTCCGCAGTCCACGTCGGTTTCCTTATTGTTCTTGGCGCCGTCAGAGCAGGAGGACGGGCTGCCGCACTTGCCGGAGTCGCATATTTTCGACGCGCAGTCCTCGTGGGCGTTGCAGGCCTGGCCGAACATGCACTTCGTGGGGCAGGAGCCGCCGCAATCCACGTCCGATTCGTCGCCGTTCTTCAGAAAGTCGTTGCAGGACGAGCCGCCAGTGCATGCGCCGGCATTGCACTCCTGGCCTGCCTGGCAGCTGCCGCACGATCCCCCGCAGCCGTCGTCACCGCATTGTTTACCCGCGCAGTTCGGCGTGCAGTTCGAGCATACGCCGCTGTTGCAGTTCTGGCCGGCCGGACAGGTCCCGCAGGTCCCGCCGCATCCATCAGGCCCGCACTTTTTACCCTCGCAGCTCGGCACGCATCCGCCCAGACATTTGCCCAGGATCGGGTTGCATGTCTGACCGTTCGTGCAGGTCCCGCAGGAACCGCCGCAGCCGTCGTCACCACACTGCTTACCTGAACACTGCGGGGTACAGGTATTGGTGTCCGCCGGGCCGGTATCGGTCCCGCCGCCGCTGGTTCCACAGGCCCAGACGGCACCCGTGCCGGCCACGACCGCCAACACAATCATCAAACGCTTCATTTCGTTCTCCAATACAAAGACATGGTCGGGGATAATATTGAAGTTGGGCATTTCTTTCAAGTTTTAAGGACTTTGAAGATGCAGATTGTTGCTTGAATCTAAAGGACACGGGCCCCATAATATGGATACCGTCGAAGAGGCGGTTGATCTTTGACAAGGAATTGGTTTCTAGATGACCTCAGCAGATGACTGATTGAAACCAGTTCAAGGGGGCGTTCCGGTTTCGACGGGAATGAAGAAGGCCGGGTTGCACGCCGTGGTTGGTCGATGGCCACGTAAAAATCGACCACAATAGAATTGCCAACACGCAATTCACCCCCGCTTACGCCTAGCGCGTAGCGGCGTCCCTTTCCGCCCGCGCCCGTAAGGCGGACAAGGGGCGAAATCAGTTCGGGCTAGAGGTCGGTGGTTGCCCATACCAATCCGGCATCGAAGATGAAATGGGATGCGTGACCGGTACAGTGGTCGTCCTTGCCGCCCTGGACGACCCCACCAAGCGGTCCGGGCGGATAAGCGTGTAGATACCCGCGCTGGAGCATTTTCGGACGGGGGTTCGACTCCCCCCGCCTCCACCACGATTACATCTGTAGTTACGGCTACTTGCGTTCTGCGTCACCCCAAAGTGTGCCATGATTGTGCCATGACCCGGTCGCCAGATCGGAGGGGGGATTGCCTTG
>JAADHL010000240.1 GCA_013151875.1 Deltaproteobacteria bacterium | reverse complement strand
CAGGGACGAAATCACGCCCATTTTCAGCGTATTGCTTTTCCGAGTAAGCTGGACCCAGTAAAGGATCGACATTAAGCCAAGCAGCCCAGGTTGGAGTCGCAGGTCGCGCGTCGAGGTCCAGCAAGAATGGTCTGGGCCGCCCGGCAAGCCAGTTTGCAAACAATGCGGTTC
Source organism: Deltaproteobacteria bacterium (assembly GCA_013151875.1). GTDB lineage: Bacteria > Myxococcota_A > UBA9042 > DTJE01 > DTJE01 > JADDHL01. Next base: position 6,786 of record JAADHL010000240.1, on the reverse strand, counting down.
CCTCGAACACCAAAACCAGAGCGACAAAGACGGCTATTGAAAAAAGGACACCTCGGAAATTCATTCCTGGAGCCTCCATCCATGGCAAAGCAGCAAAGCCAAAGGGCAGGACTCAATTTATTAGCACCTTTGATCCTTTCCAGCAAAACCCTCGGGTATTGGGCGCATGCCCCCAACACCTCGGCCAGAACACAACCGATCAAGGTTGGTTTTCCGCAAAGGCGCATATTGCCCTGATGGTTTGACATCCACATGGTGCCACTTGATACTTGGATGGTTGGAGGTGCCACTTGTTCGTACCTGCTGCCCGCACGTCGAACAAAACGCATGCGAGGCAATATGCTCAGGGACTTCTGGACGTTTTTGAAGGTCCGCAAAAAATGGTGGCTGGCCCCAATACTCGTTGCCCTGCTTCTGCTCGGCCTGCTTTTGATCACGGCTCAGGGCTCCGCTGTCGCCCCGTTCGTATACACGCTGTTCTAGAAGACAATCCATGAAAGATGGAAGCACCATCCTGGGCGTTTCCGCCTTCTTTCACGACGCTGCCGCTGCCGTTGTCCGCGATGGAAAGGTAGTGGCCGCTGCGCAGGAGGAACGTTTTACCCGAATCAAGGGCGATCCGTCGTTTCCGGAAAAGGCAATCACCGCTTGCATGGAAACGGCTGGATTGACTCTGAAAGACCTGGACATGGTGGTCTTCCACGAAAAACCCTGGCTGCACTTCGAACGCCTGATCGAAACCGCTATCGCCGTAGCGCCCAAGGGCCTGCCACTGTTCCTGCGCGCCATGCCGGTGTGGCTTCGCGAGAGGCTTTTCCTGCACCGCCTGTTCAAACGTAAACTGGGCACCGACCTACCGCTGGAATACGCCGGCCATCACGAGTCCCACATGGCCGCCGCTTTCTACCCGTCGCCATTCGAAACTGCGGCAATCCTGACGGTGGACGGGGTGGGCGAGTGGAGCACGACTTCGCTGGGCGTCGGACGCGGAGCCAAGATCGATCTTCTGTCCGAGATGAGGTTCCCGCACTCGCTGGGCCTGCTGTATTCGGCATTTACAGCCTACCTCGGCTTTCGCGTCAATTTCGGCGAGTACAAGGTCATGGGTCTCGCACCGTATGGTGAACCCGCCTACGTGGATGCCATCAAGAACACCATCGTTGAGATGCGCAATGATGGGTCCTTCCGTCTGAACATGCGCTATTTTGACTACACACACGCGATGCGCACCACGAATCCACGTTTCTGGGCGCTGTTCGGGGGTAAGCCGCGCCGCCCCGAAGGCCCGCTGAATCAGCGACACATGGACGTGGCCCGCTCAATCCAGCAGGTTTGCGAAGATATTCTGCTGGGCCTTGCCCGCCACGCTCACGAAAGGACCGGAGAGCGTAAACTGGTGCTGGCCGGTGGAGTGGCCCTCAACTGCGTGGCAAATGGCCGCATCCTGCGCGAGGGGCCGTTCGACGACATGTGGGTCCAGCCGGCATCGGGAGACGCGGGTTCCGCCATCGGCGCGGCCCTTGCCGTGTGGCATGGGCACTTGGGCCATTCCAGAAAACGGCCGTCAGGTGATCTGATGCAGGGGGCCCTGCTGGGACCGGAACACGGACACGATGAGGTCACTGGGACACTGGCAGGCTTCGGTGCCAAGTGGCACGAATTCGACGAGGTCGGAATCGCCGACGAGGTGGCGCGAAGGGTCGCAGCGGGCCAGGTCGTGGGACATCTTTCAGGGCGCATGGAGTTCGGTCCGCGTGCACTGGGGAATCGCTCGATACTCGGTGACCCTCGCCTGCCGGGCATGCAGCGCAGGATGAACCTGAAGATAAAGTTCAGGGAGAGTTTCAGACCGTTCGCGCCGGCCGTGTTGGCGGAGAGAGCGAACGACTGGTTCGACCTCGACGGCGCCAGCCCATACATGCTGCTGGTTTCCCTGGTCCAGCAGGCGCATCGTCTGCCGATCGATAACGACGATGCCTATAAAAAGGGCCTCGCACTTCTTGATGTGCGTCGTTCCGATATTCCCGCGGTCACTCATGTCGATTGGTCGGCTCGCGTGCAGACTGTGGATGCCGGAACCAACCCGCGATTTCACGCGATCCTTGCGGCCTTCGAAAGGCTCACGGGTTGCCCGGTCATGATCAACACATCCTTCAACGTACGTGGCGAACCGATCGTGGCAACGCCGCAGGACGCCTTCAGGTGCTTCCAGCAGACGGATATGGATGCACTGGTGCTGAATAATTGCGTGGTGGACAGGACTGAACAGCCCAAAGAACTGATCGAGCGTGACTGGTCGCGTGAATTCGAGCAGGATTGAGGACATGGCCAAACGAAAAGCCCTCCCCACGCGCGAACTCCGGGCATTCGGCCTGGGCGTCGGCCTGATCATCGCCGTGGTCGCGACAATAGGATTCTGGAGGCCGGACTTCAAAGTAAGCCCGATACGCATCGCGGTGTGGGTGACATCCGGGTTGCTCGTCCTGCTCGGCGCGTGGGCGCCATGGACGCTCGAAACACCTCATCGTTTGTGGATGACGGCCGCGTCATGGATCGGCCGGATCATGACCGTGATTATTCTCACTCTGTTCTTCCTGCTGGTAATCACCCCTGTCGGTCTGGTGCGAAGGTTGCTGGGTCGGGATCCGCTCGCGTTGAAGAAACAACCGGATGGCGTCTCGTTATGGAGCATGCCCGACCCCGATCCCCGCGGTCCGGAGCGCTATAGACAACCTTTCTAGCCGGCGGCCTGTCAACCAAGAAATCAGCCCGCGAACGGGTCGAGGGGCAGACCTGACCAGACCCACGCATTGTAGGCCAGCAGCAGGCCGGCGCCCAGCAGGGTAAGCACGATGCAGTTTGACGCGGTGACGCCCCTGCGCCTAAAACGCTGGTAGGCGGCAAGCTGTACGGCCAGGCCGATGATCATGACAAAGGCCCGCCAGTCGATCCAGGCCATCGCGTAGCCCGTTATCAAGGCCAGGGCGCTGATGGCCAGCAGCCCGTACACGATGGACCGGGTTACCTCGATTCCGTGCATGACAGGGAACGTGGGCACGCCCGCCCGCCTGTCGCCCTGGATGTCGCGCAGGTCGTAGACCACCTCGTAGCTCAGTTCCGAAAAAAAGAAGAACGTGGCCATGGTCCAGATATACTCCGGACCCACGTGGACACCGCCGCCCGCCGCCACAAGGGGATAGCCGAACACCGTGATCATGAAACCCAGGGCGCTGGCCGAATTCTTGACCAGGTAGATCTCCTTGAGCCTGATGCGTCGTCCGCCTCCAAGCGGAACAAGTGGGTAGTTGTACGCGAATCCCAACAGGTGATACGCGACCCGGAGGGGCCAGATACGCGGCTCCAGGAACTGGACGGCAACGAACGAGGCGGCAAGGATTGATATCGAGACTACGAGTAGGGCGCCCTTGTAACGAGCGACCCAGTCCGTTCCCGAGATATCGTTGGCGGCGTCCTCGGGCAGGTCCACGACGCGGTTGACCAGATTGACCAGGAACCAGTCCACCGCCGCAATGACCGGCAGGGTCCAGGTCTGGATGCCGGTAAACAGCCATCCAAAGGTCAGGGTGCCCATCGCCGCGATGGCCACGATGTGCAGACGCGATACCAACAGGAAGGTTATGAAGCCGTTGTCCCGGTCGGCGATTGTATTCGGTTTATCCATGCCGCAAGGATACCGGACCTTTGTGCAAGGCCCAAATCCGCGTAATGCACGATGGATTCAAACTACTCGATGCCCAGCAGTTCGACGTCGAAGACCAGGGTGGAGTTGGGTGGAATTACACCGCCTGCTCCCCGTGAGCCGTAACCCAGTTCGGGCGGGATGATCAACTTGAACCTGGAGCCCACCTTCATGAGGGCCACGCCTTCATCCCAGCCCTTGATCACGCGATGCATGCCCAGCGGGAATTTGAACGGAGTGCCCCGATCCCTCGAGCTGTCGAACTTCTTGCCGTCCGTGAGCCAACCGGTGTAGTGCACCACCACGGTCTGTCCGGCCTTTGGTGAGGCGCCGGTGCCTTCCGTGATGACCTCGTACTCCAGTCCGGACGCGGTCTTGATGCGCTTGGCCTTTTGCGTGGTGGCTGCCGCGGGCGCTGGCTCGGCCTTCTTTTTTGCGGGCTGCTCCACCTTGGCGGCAGTCGCGGCGGCGGGCTTTGGCGTCTCCTTCTTTGCCGCTTCCTTCTTCGCCGGTTCGGCTGCCTGTGTTATTGCTGCCTGGGCCTTTACCACGGGTTTGGCGGCCTTGTTTTCGCCGGTTCCCTTGCATCCGCCAATCAGAAAAACCGCGAATAACACGGGCGCCAGCCATTTGACGTGCAACATGACAACTCCTGAAAAAAGACTGGCACCACCTTTCCACCACCGCCGTCCGGTTGTCAAGAACCACTTTTTCCCAGCTGGTTTCGTCCGCATGACATGCGATATGCCATGGCATGAACCCGATCCGATGGTATAAATAGCCGGGTCCAGAGCAAGGGAGCGCGGCGCCGTGCCGATAAAAATAATCGTTGCAGCCGATTTCAAGGGGATGAGCCTGATTGCGGAGGAAATCGTCCGCAAGGACATCATCGACAACCTGTCCAGGGACGACAGGTACGTCCTGGGCCTGGCCACGGGCAGCACGCCCACTGGCATGTACCGGCTGCTGGCGGATTCGGCCAATTCAGGGGCCTTTGACTGTTCGCGAATCCGGACGTTCAACCTGGATGAGTACGTTGGACTGCCCGGCCACGACGCGCAGCAGCGCGTCATGCACCCGGAAAGCTACGCTCACTTCATGACCAAACACCTTTTCGGCCTGCTGGACACCACTTTTGCCCGCTCCTATTTGCCGGCGGGCCACATGATCGACCAGCGCGTGCTCATTCGCGAACTGAAAGACAACCCGGAGGACTGGAGGGAAAGGGGCACGGACAGCGGTCGTTCCATTTCCATCCGGTCGGAGGCCTCGTCCGAATACCTCCGATGGGTCCGCTCCGACATATTGGATGGCTACGCCCGCCGGATCGTGAAATACGGCGGCATCGACCTGCAGGTGATCGGTGTGGGTGAAAAAGGTCACGTCGCGTTCCACGAGGCGGGGATTCCGTTTGCGAACAGCGAGATGCTGCTGGTCCGTCTGGACGAAAACACGGTCGCCAACGCGGTCAAGGACGGCCACTTCCCCTCAATAGACCAGAGCCCGCGCTATGCGGTAAGCATGGGGGTTGACCTGGTTTTCAGGGCCCGCAAGGTCCTGGTGCTGGCGAGCGGACCGCGGAAGGTCAACGCGGTGGCCCGATCCCTGCTGGCGGAAGCGACGCCTGAAACCCCACTTTCATACGTCCAGATCTTTGCCGCTGGAGGCGGGGACCTGGTCTACGTGCTGGACAGGGTTGCCGCGAAAGGACTGCTGGAACACGCAGGGGAAATGCGCGCCCGCGGGATCGATATCGAGGATTCGAGCGATGGCTGATTCGCCCGCTTTTCAGCACCGGTTCGACCCGGCCGCCGACCTCGATATCGTAAGGGGAAGCAGCCTGGACCTCATGGTCGGACGAAAAGGGGCCGAAGTAATCGGCCTGACCCTGAAGCGTCCGGACGGAAAAGATGTGGGGTTGATCTGGCGAAACGGTGTCATCAACCCGCCTGATGACGGTTTCTGGCCCCGGCACGCGCCCGTGCTGTTCCCCGTGGTCGGAGGGCTGCACGGCAACCGTTCCATGACCACTCAGGGGTCCGCGGTGCGGTTTCCGGGTCTGCACGGACTCGCAAGGCACTCACGATTCGAACTTGTAGGTGCCCCTGGCAGAGACGGGTCTTTGATCTACCGTCTGGACTCGAATGATGAAACCAGGGCCATGTTTCCCTGGGACTTCACCCTGACGATCACGTATACGCTGGGGCCCATGGAGCTGAAACAGTCCGTGACCGTGCTCAATCGCGACTCAAGGCCCATGCCGTTCCAGCTGGGCTGGCATCCGGGCTTCCCAACACCGTTTGTCAGCGGGGCGAAAAAAGAGTGCCACCTGCGCCTTCCCCAGGGTCGAATCAGGCGGATGCTGAACGACGCCGACTGTCGCCTCACCGGGGAGTCGGTCGAACTGGAAAACACCGGTGATTTCCAGTTTACGGAATTAGAACTGGACCGCACCTACATGTTCGACCTGACCGAGGTTGATTCAGAAAGCCGTGTCGTGGAACTCATGGACCCTGATGAATCCGTTGGGGTGAGGGTGAAATTTCCGGACCATCCGCATCTGGGCCTGTGGTCCAACGCGGGCGCCCCGTTCATCTGCATCGAGCCGTGGCAGGGAATGGACGACTCGGTGGAACAGGAACCATTTGATCGAAAATTCGGCATGGTGATACTGGATCCCGGACAAAGTGACGTTCGCACGGCCAGGATCGAGGCCGTGTCCCACCAGAAGAAGTGAAAAAAGCGACAATCGCCTTTTTCGCCCGAGCCGCGCAGCATGAAAACGGGAATGAAAACCAGGGCGAAGGGTTCTGGGACCGGCTTGGAAAAGAGGGTTGACGCAGTTGAGGGCCGAAGAATCGCGCAGCGGTCAAGATGCCCGAACAAGCAAGCGAGACGAGGTCTCCGGCAAGGAAACCCTCTTTTCCAAGCTAAAAAGGGTGCGTGGTGGGATTTGAACCCACGGCCCCCGGGGCCACAACCCGGTACGAACAACCATTGGGGATGGGCTGCGCCCCTCCCCTCGCGCCGCGCACAGGTCGCGGCGCTTCACCCCTCCCTCGCTTCGCTCGCGTCTGATGACGCGT
>JAADHL010000395.1 GCA_013151875.1 Deltaproteobacteria bacterium | reverse complement strand
AATCTGCGTCAGAGACGGCGGAAACGAGTGCTTTGGCAAGGCAGCAAGCCGATTTGGGCGCAGGCGTACTGGATGTACGTCGAGCACCAAAAAATGGTGAAGCCAACGCCGCCAAAGTGCCGTAGCCGTCGTCGAATCGCGATGCAGGCGGTGGATTTGGGCAATGAAGGCCGGCTTGCCGACTTTTATCGTTGAGGGTATGATATTTTGCGATGTACCTGAGTGTGTGGACCCGCCTGGACTCAACGGGGGTCCGTCATCGCTGGAGGAGGTGCTGGCCATGAGCAGGGCTCCTGCAAGACTATGGATGCTCGTCCTCTGCGCAATGATGTCATGGGGAGCCGTCGCGTTCGCCGACGAACCTCTCAGCCCGGGTCGGCTGGACCCCTTCTGGAAGGGGCTGGATTTTGGAATCACCAGGGACAATGTGGTTCAATTCCTGAAAAACCGTATCGCTTCGCGTTATCAGACACGGATCCAGGACACCATGGATGTACGCGAGCGGGACAGTCTGACCAGGGAAATGAATGCCCGCCTGGCGAAAGTAAGCGCGAACATGGTGACCTTCAACGGCAATCAATCCGGTTGGGGCGTATCCGTCATCGGCAAGGAGTTTGCATCGGATAACGGCGAACAACTGCTCGACATCCTGCACAATAAAGAGCACGTGTACCTGTTTTTCACCAAAGGCGTCTATTACAAGATGATCCGTTCGGGCCTGAACAGGCCCATGTCGGAATGGGTAACGGAGTTGCAACAAGAATACGGTAAACCGGACAGGCTCGAATACCAGGACCCGCAAACCCGGTCGGGGATCAGGCTGGCCCAGTGGAAACAGGGCCTGCTGACCGTGACTCTGGAAGACAAGACGCGACTCTTCCAGTGTGTGACTATACGTTGGGCCCTTGCCGCGGCGGACAAGGCGGTAAAGGAATCCTGGCGCAAATCGGCTCGGACGGTCCCAGGTCTGAACCCACTCGTAAAGGAGGCCACATCGCCAGTTGACCGTGAATCCGTGAACCCGGTGGACGCAATCCTGGGCAGGGTTCCCGCGGTCAAATCGCCCCGCCCGAAAAAGAACCCCCGAAAACACAGGTAACTATTCGCAACACTCACCAAGGCGATAATGATGAAATATCACCGAATACCGGTAGGGCCGTTTGCCACCAACTGCATCCTGGTAAAAGACGCCGAGACGAATGAGGGCCTCATCGTGGACCCGGGTGGAGACGGCGACACCATTGCGGACCGCATCAGAACCCTGGGCATCAAGCCGGTCGGAATCCTCCTTACCCACGGTCACATGGACCATTGCATGGAGACGTCAAGGCTGTCCCACGAGTTCGACGTGCCGATCACGATGCATTCGGCTGACCTGCCCCTTTATCAGAACCTGGGAAAACAAATGGAAGCCTTGATGGGGCCGTCCGCCGCCGCTGCGTTCAGTCCCGATGCACTGGTTGAACCCACCGGATTCCTAGATGAAGGCGACACCGTCGTATTTGGAAAGTCCAGGGCCGAGGTAATGCACCTGCCCGGCCATTCACCTGGCGGTATTGGTTTTCTGTTCCGCCAGGACCCGGACGTCCTTATGTGCGGCGACACCATTTTCAGGGACGGCGTGGGACGTACGGACCTATGGGGCGGCAACTGGGAAACACTGCTGAAGTCGATCAGGGAAAAGGTCTTCACCCTTGACGACGATACCGTGCTGGTGTCCGGCCACGGCGCCGAGACGACGGTCGGCCGCGAAAAACGTCATTTCCCATACTGATGCGCAATATTCGGGAACCTGCCGGCCGGCCTATTTGAACGTCAGACCGTCCAACAATATGACCGTATCGTAGATCGAGTCGCCCTTGTCTGTGGCAAAGAACGACAGCGTCACCGGCCCCTCGCCGGCGAACTGACTGATGTCCATCTTGGCCCGCTGCCATTTCGGGACAACGTGGGTATCGCCCACGTCGAACTGCACGTCGCTCGGCACCAGGCCCACGCACTTGCCGGCGGAGCAGCAGCTGAAACAGTCGCCCGGATCACACAGGTCGTCCACCGATACATCCACCATGTTCATTTCCTGACCCAGATCGTTGACAACTCGCGCGGTGAAGGTGTCCTGGAACTGGGATCCGCACCACTCGTGGAACTCTTCCGAATAGAATTTCCAATAAAAAGTGATCCCGTACGTGCCGGCCGGAATGCAGAATGTCTGCTCGATCGAACCCGTCTGCACGGTATATCCCAGCCCGGTCGAAATGATGCCCATGAACTTCCCGGCGACCGGACCAGTGGCCCCCAGCTTGGTAATCACGCGCCCGTCACCGTCCGCCACCCAACCTGTCAGGTCCCCTCGCTCAAAACCCTGGTTGACGATGTTGGATTCGCTCACCGAAAGAGAAGACGACCCAATGCGGACCATGCGGCCGGGATTGTCCGGGTCCTGGGTATCTTCAGGCCATGCATCGCCCACGTTCTGTTCCAGGTTGACCAAATTGTTGAAGAACTCCCCGGCCGTCTTGCCCGCGAAGGACGACGAAACGTAGTCGCTGAATCCGATCACGGTCCGCGCGCCGGCTCCAATAAACGCGGCCGCCAGTGTACCAATGCGGACAGAGCGACAGGCACCCAGATAGACGAGGCTGTCCGGCATCCTTTTCCTGCCGTAGCGCTCGAAAAAGGACGGCAACATTGCATAAACACCGGGTCCAATCGCGACCCTGCCTCGTCTGATGTCGGCCTGCGTCCTATCTACGCATACGCCCGAAAGGCTTGTTCCAGCCGCCTTGGTTATCACGCATTCGGTGCCTGAAGGGCACGTGTCAGGCCCGGAGCACGTCTTTGGCGCGCTCAACAGCGAGCCACATGCCACCGGTTCACCGGCGAACAGGACCTCCTGAGAGCCTTTGTGACTCCAGTGGAACGACTCCTTCAAGCCATCGGACAGACCCCTGAAAAATGTTTCGCCGTGTGTCGCCGCCGCCAGGATACCGGCGCCCATGGCCTCACGCCACCGTTGAAGCGTGGACTGCGGTCCCAGATGCGGTCCGGAAAGGTCGTAGGTGGGGCAGGGCTTGAGACTGAGGGACTGGCCCAGCGCATAGGTTTCGTCATCCTGGCCGAATTCGTTGGTATAGGGCGAAAAGACGTAGGATTTCTTGCTGGCGATCTGATCAACGCCGTAGCCCCGCAGACCCAGAGGCGCCAGGGAAACAGCGCCCAGCACCCCCACCTTGTAATAGGCCCACAGGCCATATCCGTCCTGGTCCAGACCGGCCTCGGCAACGGCCGCGTTGCCCTTCAGGAAGTCCAGAGCCGCCTGGCGGGCCACCGCCTCGCCGCTCGACAGATTGCTGTCATATACCGAACGTGCAAGGGTCTGCACATCCAGAACCGACTGGCAGTCCGAGGCCGACAGATGAGACACGCACTCGACCTCCACCGGGGGCGAATAGGCCGTGTAGTTGGTGATCCCATGCTGGACAGGCACACCGATACGGAAAAACAGCGACCCATCCTTTTTGCACGAAATCTTGCTCTTTGCCGTAAACACGCCGTCGTTGGGAATCTCGTCTCCGCTGGACGACACCTTGCCGTCGTCCTTCATGGTAGCTACGGCATCACCAGGCGACATGTCGGACAACGTCTCGTGCAGAGTCACGTCAGCCCCTGAAATGGCTGTATTTGCCCCCAGGCGCAGGGTGAAAACAACGTCTGTGTCCTCCCCGACGAACACAACGTCGGGCCTGGCCTCGGCTTTGCCCGAAAACGCGAATCCAGGCATGTACACGACCATGATGGAATCAGTCGACGTTTCACCGTCCTTGCCGGTAGCGGTGACGGTTATCAGGTTGTCGCCGGGTTCCAGTTCTATGGCCTCGGACAGCCAGAATTGGGTCGGCTCGATTTCGCCCTGGCCGGAGGGTCCGGTCCAAGTGATCTTTTCGGCCTCGCCAAAGAGTATCCCGGTCACGGCCGTCAGCGAGCCGGCAGACGACGCGAAATCGGTGCTTGAAGGACCCAGGATCTTCAGAAACATCTCAGGCGAGGGATAAAAAGGCGAATTCTGGTTGCCGGAGTCGGTCTGTTCGTCGCCCCCGATATCACTGACCTCATCCGTTGTTGCATCGATATCGTGCACGCCTTCCTTGGTCGCGCCCGAATCCATGTGGGAAATATCCTCGACGGCTTCGGGAACCGTGTCGTTGGTTATCTCCCCCGCTTCGGGATTTTCGGATGCGTCCAGTATTGCAAGGTCAATCGAGCCGCCTTGGTCCGCGCCCCCATTTCCGGAGGCGCACCCCACAACAGCCAGAGCCACAATCAGTAGAGGAATCCGAAACATCCGTTTCTCCATCGAATCGGTCGGGATAGGTTACAACAATGACAAGTCTCTCTCAAATACGCATGCCGCGCTGTCGCGCCTGAAATCACTTGCGTTCGGGATCTGTCATCAGAGCAGGCATTGCATGGAGCGGACAGATATGTCACCTCTTTTCCCTGCCGCCCTCTACCACGCAATCAAGGCCCCCCTTGTTCAGCATCAGGTCGATGGCGTCCCCACGGGAAACCTGGTCGAAACGGCTGATGACGTCCCCATCTGCGGTACGGGCAAGGGCATAGCCGCGATCCAGCGGCGCGAACGGATTCAACGGTTTCAAGCGAAGTTCCATGGATTCCAAGGCGTTTCTTGCAGGCTCGAACAGGCGAGTCCCCAAGGTCCGCAACCTCAAGGCAACCTGGTCGTGGCGCCGCCGTTCCTCGTCCAGCATTCTGCGGGGATTGCGCGCATGAAGGCGGGTCGAGATCATCTGAAGTCGATGCTCCGGTTCGGAAGATATCCGTCGGCACGCGGAATCCAACCTGGCAGCCACCTGATCGAGACGCTGGCCCGCATTCTCCGCGGCACGCTCCAAGGCGCCGGACAGTCTCTCGCCAACGGCAGTCAGGTCCCCGCGCAACACCTCCAGTGAAGGCACCACCAACTGCCCTGCCGCAGTTGGGGTGGCCGCGCGTTCGTCGGCCGCGTCGTCGGTCAGCAGATGGTCCACCTCGTGTCCAACTGCCGACACCACGGGCACCCTGGATGCCGCCACGGCGCGGACCAGTTCCTCCTCGTTGAAGGCCCACAGGTCCTCCATGGAACCCCCGCCCCTACCGACGATTATCACATCCACATCTGGAACCAGGTTCAGTTCCTCGATGCCCCGGACGATTTCGCAGGCCGCCTTCCGGCCCTGAACCAGGGCTGGACGTATCAGTATCCGCGCGGGGAACAGGTTGAGGATGGTCCGCACAATATCGCGCACTGCGGCGCCCTGCAGTGACGTGACAACGCCGACCCGCCGTGGCATGAAGGGCAACGGTCGTTTTCGTTCTTGTTCGAACAGCCCCTCGAGGGCCAGTTTTCTTTTCAGCTCTTCGAGTTTTTGAAGCAGATCTCCCGCCCCGGATTCTCTGATCGAGTCCACGATCAACTGATATCTGCTGCTGCCGCCCCAGGACGATATCTTTCCCGAGGCCACTACCTTCTTTCCATCCTTGAGGTCGACTTCCCGCGCGAGACGCGCCCACTTGAATATCGCGCAGTCCAGTCTGAGGGTCCCCCCGCGAGAATCCCGCTCGGTCAACGAAAAGTAACTGTGTCCGGAAGCGGCGCGCTTGAACGAGGTTATTTCCCCTTGAACGGACACCCGCTGAAACGTCCCTTCCAAAACGTCATGCACCAGTTGGGATATCTCAGCAACGCTGAACACCTTTTCCCGGAACAGGTCCACGTCTTCCATGTCGTTCAACTACTCCGAAACCGCTTGAAGGGCCATTAGGTTTCTGGGCGCGGCCAGCGTCATTGGTTTTACTCCATATTCAACCACGGGCCACGGACATCGATCCGCCCGGCGGATTGCCCAGCCTACCACACAGCATTGACTCCCCACTGCCGATCTGCTAATAATCCGCCGCTCGGAGTTCCTCCGGGTCATATTGAAATCCGGGGCTGTAGCTCAGTTGGGAGAGCGCTGCGTTCGCAACGCAGAGGTCGGGGGTTCGATTCCCCCTAGCTCCACTCCAAGGCTCTCGCCGGACCACGGCCCCTGCGTAAACACCTACCCCTCCTGCTCACCTCCCAAGTACAAAGAAAGCGCCCTTCCCATAATCACCATTTCAATACGGGCGCGGGTTATGGCAGTGTACAGGAGTTCCGTCGTTACCACCGGGCTTTCCCGGTCCGGTAGGACAAGCAGAACGCCGTCGAATTCAGACCCCTGGGCCTTGTGAACCGTCATGGCCCAGCTTGTCTCGTGAGGGGGAAGTCTGGCCGGCGCAATCCTGCGGATCCCCCCATCCGGGCATGGAAAGCAGGCGGTCAACGCGCCACCCACGGACGGATCGGGCCACAGGACCCCTGTATCGCCATTGAACAAACCGATGGAGTAATCGTTTCGGGTCACCAGAACAGGCCGGCCCCTGTACAGGCCACCGCGCGACGGGTGAATCAGCCCGGCCTTTCGCAGGATGGCCTCGCAGACGGCGTTGACGTTGTTCACGCCGTAAGGGCCCTGCCGAAGGGCGCACAGGACCCTGAAACGATTGAATGACTCCAGTGCCCGCAATGGGTCGTCGCCCTCCAAACAGTCCGCGAAACGTCCCAGCACGAGCCCTTCAAGGGAGTTGACCATACCGGCGGGGGTCGGCAGGGGGGCCCACGACACGTCCGGATGTTTCCCTTCCTTCAGCATGATACCGACCCTAGCCCAGTCGGAGGACCGCACGGCCTCGGCCAGCATGGCTATGCCGGAATCGGGGGCAAAGCGATGGCTTCTTTCCAGTTCAACCACGCAGCCGCCTTTGATCGTAGAGCAGATGTCCCCAAAGACCCGACCCGGCTCAACTGACGCCAACTGGTGCCTGTCGCCCAGCAGGATCAGGTGCGCTTCCGGTTGCATTGCCGCTGACAGTCGGGCCATCAACCCCAGATCGACCA
>JAADHL010000051.1 GCA_013151875.1 Deltaproteobacteria bacterium | reverse complement strand
CTGCCCCGGAACCCATCCAGACCATGTCGTCGATGCTTGTATCATCGTTTACGCCAGCGGCGCCGTAACCGCCGTCACCTCCGTTTCCACCCGGCGCGCCTGGCCACGTCCAGTCCGGTCCTCCGCAGGGACCGCCCTGTCCGCCGTCGCCGGCCGAGTCGCCACCGCCCGCGCCACCGTTGCCTCCAGGCCCGCCCATCTTGTCCGCATCGGCTCCGCACGCGGCTGGGTCGCCACCCGGTTGTCCCGCCTGCACGCCGGACCCGCCCGATCCCGCGGCGCCGTGGGTTTCATGGCGTTCACCGCCGCCGCGGTGCCCTGAACCGACCGCGTCAATCGTCCCCTCAATAACGATTGCGTCCGCCTCGATGCGAAGCCGTCCTGACCCCGGCGATCCGTCCCAGGGCGCCACTTTCACCGAGCCCTTGACGATCACCTTCCTACCGGGGGCCGTAATGTCGCCCGACTGAATGCCCCCATCCAGAACCACGGCGCAAGATCCCCCATAACACTCAACCGGACACGGGTCCTGGGCGACCCAGTGAGAGCCGTCTGGGGCGCACTCCATCGGGACCAGGCCGTCGCACTTGATGGTCGATGGCGTGCATGTAGCCAGATCAGGGGAGGGACCCGGATCCAGATCCTGTCCAAGGTCCGGATCTTGTCCCGGGTCGGCCACGGCCTCGTCAGGCAGGGCCGAGGTGTCCTCATCGCTGGAAGCCGCGGCATGGTCCAGCAGGTCGGTTGAATCCTCGGTCTGTCCGGAGTCATAACCGATCTCTGCCACATCCGGAACATGGATTTCCGGAGCCTGGGTGTCCAAACCGTTGTCGCCCGACATGGTGCTTCCGCCGCACCCCATCCACATACCCGGGATCAGGATTCCCAGGGGCAAGGTGATAACGACCGAAACGACCAATCGAAGAGACGATATCCGTACTTCATCAGGAAACCTGCCTTTCGGAGCGTCCATGACGCACCTCCGTTTTCACGAGTCGCCAACAGGCTGTTTCGTCATTGATAGCGTCTGGAAATGCATCGGTCAATAGAGTCGCTCTGACCCGGGGCAGGGTGTCCGGACGTCTGAAAACGGCTGAAATCGGCCAGATCCCAAGAAGGCTTGACATCCATCTGCGACTTGATACTTTTGCCTGGGAGGCGCGACCTCGATGAAAATGCCAGGGGCATCACCCTTTTCAAACGCCCAAGCACGCGGGGAATACCTTGCCGGAACTTGACGCCAAAAAGGCCGAGGTTAAGCCCGACCAGCCTGCCCGGAAGCCGGATGCGCCGATTGTCGGCGGAAAGGGTGGGTTGACGCAAAAACTCATGGGCTTGGGATATGAGGCCGGACGTTCACTGCTGAGCCCTAACCGCGGAGACGTGGGCTCGGAGCCAGTTGTCAGCGGGCCGGAGACCATAGGCTCGGATCAAGCCGTGGTCCCGGATGATTCGAAGTCGTCGGACGCCCTGCAACCCGACCCGAAAACAGACGTCGACGCCACCGGCGTGGCGGCGATTCCCCCACAAAAGCGGCGAATGATTCGCCTGGGCAGTCGTGGACGGGAAGTTACATACGCCCAGGAACGCCTGAATGCCCACGGCGCGACGCCGCCACTGGGCGTGGACGGCATCTTTGGGAAATTGACGCGTCGTGCAGCCCTGGACTACCAGAATTCCCACGCCCTGTCGGCTGATGCCATCATAGGGCCGAAAACATGGGCCTCCCTGGACGGTCCGACGCGTGTCGGCACCTCGGGCGGTCAGACCAAGGTGGGCGGCGGCGGCGGCCCTGGCTCGACGATGCTGTACGACAATTCCGACTACACGTTCCCCCCACCTCCGCCCGGTACGAAACGCGACGTGCCCATAGCCGAGATCAAAAAGAAACAGGCGGGGAAGTCCCCTGAACTCGGCAAGACGATCAAGGTCGAGGGCGTGGCCAAGAACACCGAAGCCGAGGTCCATCTGTACTGGATAATCGCGCGGCTCGGGAGGCGGTCCCGGTGGGCCAGCGAGGTGGACCTGGTGACCCAGGTG
Organism: Deltaproteobacteria bacterium; assembly: GCA_013151875.1. Classification (GTDB taxonomy): domain Bacteria; phylum Myxococcota_A; class UBA9042; order DTJE01; family DTJE01; genus JADDHL01. The sequence continues at coordinate 4,956 of JAADHL010000051.1, read as the reverse complement.
GGCTTTCCCCCAAAGACGGGCGGCCCAGCCCCGAAGGGACGGGTCACTTTGCGGATTGACGGCCAGGGAAACGCCACGGCGTCGCTGCTTGGCTCAGGCGCGGCCACGGTTGCCGCCACCTTCACCAGCAAGGCGGACGGAATCAAGAGGCTGAAGGCATCGTTCGGATTCGCCGACGTAAAGGACGGTGACGCCAGCTTCACCCTGGACGAGTTGAACAAGGTCCAGGCGGCCCTGTCCCGACTGTCCTCGGGGGAGGCCTCGGCGTTGCGGGGTGTCGTGCTGAAGCGGATGCGCGCCGTCATGGAGGACGGGAAGGCATCGGCCGGTGTGTTCAAGACGGAGCATTCGCTGTCGGCCGACGGCAAGACCGCCATCAGCACGGCGGAGTTGCTCCTGGCTGACAGCGCCTTTTCCAGCGACATGAAGAATTTCATAGGCGGCGCCGCCAACGCCGCGCCGATCTCGTTCCAGACGATCCTGCACGAGGTGGGACACGCCGTAGAGGAGGCCGAGCGCTACAAGGCGCGCGTCGCGGAATTCGAAGCGGGCGCGGAGGTCAACCGTAAGGTCGAGGTGTTCAATCAGGCCGTTGGAACGGCCAACGATTCGTTGAACGAGCTGAACAAGGCGTGGAATGACGCGAGAACGCTGTTCAACGCCTACAAGAACGCACAAAAGAAAACCGCGTATTCGTACGTCAAGGCGATGGACGTTGCCAACACAAAGCTGGGGGCCCTGATCCGCAACCGATCCGTGGGACAGCGTTCCAAAGTCGAGCATGATGCGCGGCAGGCCATCGCCCTACGGGATGCGCGAAAGGCGGCGCTTGCAAAGGCGTCTCCGGGGCATGCGGCGCTTTCCGATTTCCAGAACGCCTCATCCAGGCAGGACGACTCGCTGAAGGAGGGCCTGAAGCTCTCTGCCGCGGACGCTGACTGGGAGGCCGCGAAGTCAAAGCATTCAGCCGCGAAAAAGGCGGTGGCCGCCACGGAGACTGGGGGTGACACGAAACGCCTCAAGCGGTTCGCGGCTTTTGTCGCCAGGGAAAAGATCCCTCCGTTGACGAACTATGCCAAGACCAAGACCTCCGAATTCTATGCCGAGGCGTTCTCGCTGTGGCGCGCGGACCCGGAGTACCTGAAGCTGGCGGCGCCGAAGCTTTTCACCTGGTTCGCAACGGGGGAACATCTGAAGTGATGCCGAACCGGGGCGTTGCGCGAAGGACCTGGGTCCTTGTACTCGTTGGTATGACGTTTCATGTGTGCCTGGGGTGTTCGGCGACGACCGTATCCGGACAGGGAGGTGGACGAGTGGAGGGTGATGTCTTTGGTCCCGGGACGTACGGCCTTTACGAAATGACTCGACCGGCTGGCAGCGAACCCGCTCCGCCCGAATATGAAGAGTCCCGGCGTCTTTTCGAGACCGCGCGCCAAAAATACGAAAAAGGACAATATGTTGAAGCGGCCCGTGGGTTTATCGACGCGGCGCGGGTCCTGCCACGCGATTCGGAATCCCACGCATCCACACTGGCCGCGGATCGCGCGGCATGCTACCGGAACGCTGTTTCGGCGTACATCCTGGCGAACGCCGGTGACGAAGCGCGTCGGGAACTCATCCCGCTAATAAAGAAGGACCCGGCTTGCGCGGACGTGATCCGGGGGGAACTGACCCGACTGCCGGAATAGACGCTGATTCCGCGTTTCGTTGACGGTCACGGGTCGGGTACGGCATTGGCTCGGGTTCGGGTACGTAAGAATCGTTGCTGGATACTGCATCGTCGGAATCGCCGCTCTTGCTTTTCGCCTTCTGATTTTTCGGGGAAGATCCTGCAGAAATATATGGAATTGTTCGGTAGTTTCGTTAGAATTCCTGCAACGGAACCCTTTGAATATTTCCCGGAGGATCCATGAAATCTGTCTTCTGCCTCGCCCTGGTCGGGGCCTTGGTCGTCCTTTCACCCCTTGCATCCGCAGCGACCCTTACCAAGGGTCCGTATCTGCAGGACCTGCGCGTCGATGGCGTCACGGTTGTATGGGAAACGGATACGGACTCGGCCGGGGTGCTCGAATACGGTCCAACTGAAGCGCTGGGGTCGGCCTCGGCCTCGGGCCCCTCCGGCACTCATCATGAGGTCCGATTGGCCGGACTCGATGCCGCGACGTTGTACCATTATCGGATAAATGTGGACGGGCAACCGGCTGGACAGGCGGGCACGTTCGTCACTGCGCCGGACAAGAAGGCGCCTTTCACGTTTCTGGCCTTCGGGGACAATCGGTCCGACCCCAATGCACACGCCCTGATAGTCTCGCGGATGTTGCAGCATCAACCCGCGTTCATCATCAACACCGGCGACATGGTGTCCGACGGCAAGGTGGAGGACCAGTGGACCGACTTTTTCAAGATCGAGGCGGAGCAGGTTCGGGATACGGTCATGTGGCCCACCGTCGGCAACCATGAAGAGGACAATCACAAGGTGCCGGCGCCGTATCTGCGCCTGATGGTGCCTCCGGAGTCGGCGAAGGATCACCCTTCCTATTATTCGTTCGATTACTCCAACAGCCATTTCATCGTGCTGGACCACCATGCCGAGATGGAGGCCGGCGTGGACTGCATCTTTCGAATTCAGGCCTTTGACGAGTGCTTCAGCGCGGACCAGTTGGCCTGGCTCAAGGCGGACCTGGCGGCCGCGAACCAGAACGACGGGGTGGATAATGTCTTCGTGATTGCCCACATGGGGCCTTATTCGTCCAAGAAGGGGCGGTCCGGCTCCGCTCAGCTTCGGGCCTTGCTGCCGCTCTTTGCGTCATCCAAGGTGTCGATGATCATCAGCGGCCACGACCACTATTACGAGCACGGTCATACCTCCAACGGATTGAACTACGTCATCACAGGCGGGGGGGGCGCGCCCCTTTACGAGACCCAGGGCACTGTCGGCGCCACGCCGTATCCCCACAAGATCATGGTTTCCACCAGCGTTTACAACTTCATCAGCGTTTACGTGGCCGGACAGCAAGTGGATGTGACGGCCTACCAGGCGAACGGCGACGAGATCGAAAGCTTTGGATTCGGCCCTGCGCCCGACTGCATCCAGCCGGATGACTGCGCGGCGTACGAAGAGGGTGCCTGCGAGGGCGCCTGGGCCTGTAATGACAACATGAAGTGCCAGTGGGTCTGCGACGCGCCTCAATCCTGCATTACCGCGGGTGAGTGCGGAGACCCGCCTGGCGATCGATGCAAGGGGGCCTGGGAGTGCGTCGACAATGCGTGTCAGTGGGTCTGCGACGCCACCCCGGACTGCGTTTCCGACTCGGACTGCGAGGGCCGGGCCGGACTGACAGGCTGCGATGGCGGATACTTCGCCTGCATGGACGGGATGTGCGAGTGGACCTGCCCGCAACGGCCCCCTGAGGACACCGGAACCGCTCACCCCACCGACGAGGCTCAGGTCCCAGATGCGGCCCAGCCTACCGACCCGGGCGTGGTTCAGGACCCAGGCGGCGGGTCCGTCAACGGTGGCTCGTGTTCATTGGGCGCGTCGGCTTCACCCCTGGGGACGCTGTTGCTGTTGTTGGCAGCCGCTTTCTGGTTCCTGAAAAAGCGTTCATGGAGTTGACTTTACATCCGATTTGCCTTAAGAATGCCGCCCGGAGGTGCCTGATGGCCAGAGTCACTATTGAAGATTGCCTGGACGCGGTGAGCAACCGTTTCGCCTTGTCGCTGCTGGCGGCAAAGCGGGCCAGGATGTTGCTGAATGACGCCACGCCCCTGGTGGAAACCGCCAACAAGGAAACCGTTACCGCCCTCAGGGAGATCGCGGCGGAAAGGGTTGAGTTCAAGCAGGATATCGAAGAGCTTCTGAAGCTGGGTCCCCGGCAGGACTGACCGTGTCTAATCGGCTGTTCTTCCCGACCGCCTTCGCCGCCTGCATGTTGCTTGCCTCATGCGGACCCCATCTGTATCCGGTGCCCAGGAATCCCATAACCGAACCCTCGGTGTTGCTGAACAGGCTGGATGAACACGCCGGACGGTTCAATCGGTTGTCGGCGGTTGCCAGGCTTTCAAGCAAGTCCGAGCAAGGCTCGGTCAGGGGACGCATCACGGTTCTTGCCGATATCGGTGGTCGTCTGCGGGTAGATGGATGGACTCCGACGGACTCCCTGGTGGCGACATTGACCGCGGGACCAGAGGATTTCCATTATTTTGAAAGGGGCGCCGGGGAATGCCTGACCGGCAGGTCCTGCCCTGAAAACCTGGCCCTGTTGCTTCCCGTGGGCATGGAAGTGCGGCCAACCGTGGGGTTTTTGTTCGGAATTCCGCCCATCAGGCCCGCCCCCGACTGGACGATGAGTTTTGATCGCAGGTCCGGGGCCTACGAACTTGTGTCCCGGATTCGTGGAGGCGACTGGCAGCGGGTCTGGATAAGGGAAGACGGCATCCCGGTCGCGGCCGAGTTCATTGAAGACGAGAAGCTGGTTTTTCGGATGAACGCCTCTGATTTTCGGAAGGTTTCGGGCCGCGTCTTTCCAATGAAGGTAAGCCTTCATGCGACGCGCGAGGATTCCAGCCTGACCATAAAGTATCGCTCGGTGGACCTGGACCCGGTAATCAGGGATGAGGACTGGGATTTCACCTGCCCCGAGGGCATGGGCCTTCGGGTCGTGCATTGCAGGGACGAGTGATGGAACGTGGGCTTTTCCTGGTGTTCGAGGGGATAGACGGGGCGGGCACCACCACCCAGAGCCGCCGGCTGGCGCAACGGTTGCTGGCTGAACGTCCCGATCTGCGGGTCCTGGTTACAGCCGAGCCCACGGATCGACCCGTGGGCGGGATGATCAGGGACGTGCTGGGGGGACGCCTTGCCGGGGTGGGTCCGACCGGTGATGACGCGCCGTTCGACCGCGTGGCCCTTGCCCTCCTGTTCGCCGCGGATCGCCTCGATCACGTGGCCTGCGA
>JAADHL010000163.1:7021-8790 GCA_013151875.1 Deltaproteobacteria bacterium | reverse complement strand
CTGTCCCTTCAGCCTCAGCCTGGCCCCAGCGGCGGTGCCGGCCTTGACCTTCACCTTTCTAGAACCGGTCAATGTCGGCACATCCACCGATCCGCCCAGCACCAGTATCGACAGGGGAACCTTGACCTCGCATCTGAGGTCCTTTCCCTCCCTGGTGAAAACCGGATCAGCTTCCACGCGAATCTTGAGGTACACGTCCCCCCTGGGGCCCCCCATCGGTGACGCCTGCCCCTTGCCTTTCACCCTGAGACGCTTGCCGTCTTCTATCCCTGCGGGGATCTTTACGGTGACCTGTTCCCACCCCCCGTTCGGGGCCGGGACGGATATGACACGCTTTCCACCATGGATTGATTCGTGAAAACCAATGCTCAATTCCAGGCTGGCATCCCTGCCCTTCGGCGCGGCTTGGGGCCCCTGGGCCTGCGAAAAAGGGCCGCCCCAATTCACATGCACCCGGCCCCCGCGTCCACCCGGCCTACCTCCGCCGAACAGCGAATCAAAGACGCCTCCGCCGCCCATGTGGACCCCCAGATCATCAAAGATGGACTGGAAGTCGACGCCCCTGAAGATGTCCTCCTGACTGAATTTCTGGCCAAAGCCCTCGGCGCCGAAGGTGTCGTACTGTTTCTTTTTTTCGGGGTTCGAAAGTACGGCGTACGCCTCGTTGATGTCCTTGAGTTTTTCTTCCGCCGCCTTGTCGCCCTGATTGTGGTCCGGATGAAACTTGATTGCCCGCTTGCGGTATGCCTTCTTTATCTCGTCTGGGCCGGCCGTCTTGTCCACACCCAGGATAGCGTAGTAGTCTTTTCCCGCCATTGCGCCCTCCTAAAGCCGCAGTGAATTATGGGGCTGGATGAGGGTTTTGGGAAGGTGCGGATTTGCAAATTTCCGTGGCCGGGTGTTGCGCAATTGCCCTTGCCATGTTACCGATTCGGCGATGGAAGGCGATCCTACAGTTTTTCGCGTGTTTGCCTCGCGGCGTTTCTTTTTCGTGGCGCTGGCGGGCCTCGTGCTCACAGCCGCGGCGGCGTTGAACGTCCAGCAGGGACTCACCGACCACGAAACACTGGCGACCTACCCTCTTTCCATGGGCCCCTACATCGTCCTTTTCGGACTCAATCACCTCGGCGCCAGTCTCTTTGTCTGGTTCTGGGTCCTGTTGATGCTCCTGCACGCGATCGCGGCATTCATGAAAGGCGAACGCCCATCCGGCGATCCCGTCCCGTCCCGCGCCGTGTCGACGCCGTTGGCGGTCCTTGCCGTTGCGGCGCTTGCCGGCCTCCTGATGACGGGCCTTGCAAAGACGCCCCCAAGGATCACTGATACGACCCGCCTGGCAGTGGCCGTGTCGGATTCTCCCGCCGGCGCCCTACACCAGATCGTCGAGGAGGGCGCATCCTACCAGGTGCCCGGCAAAGACGGCGAACGCACCTTGACATTCGGGGCAGTTTCCCATGGGCCGTACGCGCTCGAGCGAACTGCCGGCGGCGCGCTTCGGGCGCATCTGCCGATAAAAGGGAGCGGGTCCGTGATAGGCGTCCGTTCGAGGCGGCCCATGGCCCTTTCGCAGGCGGATCATACGTGGCTTGCTCTCCCCGCGGGGCTGGACCGGAGCCTCGGCCTCCTCGCACCGTTCATCGCCCTCGCCGTGCTGATTACGGCCATGCGGAGATGGTCTGGAAGCCGGGATCACAAGTGGCCGGCAGCGGTTCTTCTGGCCTGCTGCGTCCTGCTGGCGGCCAACCCGTTTTCCGGGCCGGGCAGTTCCC
>JAADHL010000163.1:0-7003 GCA_013151875.1 Deltaproteobacteria bacterium | reverse complement strand
TTCAGGCGACGGTTCGCCCGCCTGGTACTCGATACGCACCGTCACGCCCCATGACGTGGCGGCCTGGACCGCCGGTCTTCCCGTCATCGTGCGTCTGGCCTTGCCGCGCATGTTCATCTGGTTCAGCGCGGGAATCTCGGTCATCGCGATCATGATGCTGGTCTCGTCCAGGCCCCTTGCCGGGCGTTTTTCGGGTATCGCCGCGGGAGGAGCGGCGTTGGCCGCCGGAATCATCGACATCGTGTACGCCGTGGGCCGGGTCCCGGTCGCCGAATCGAGCGCCGGACTCAAGGCCCTGTTCGCGGACACGATGCTCCCGCGGATCGCGATGTCCGAGTCGGTTCTGGGTGTTGAAATCTCCGGACCAGGCCCCTTCACGGTCCTGGCAACGTCAGGAATCGCCATGGGCCTGGCCCTGGTGGTCGCGGGTGGCGCTGTGATTCTGGCGTCAGGACGCGGTCGAAACGGAGCCGGGGCTGGTAATCGGTGGTTTGTGCCGGCCCTCCTGGCGCTTGTCGTGTTCGCCGCAATGAGGGCCGTGACCCTTTGGTTGACCGCAACGCCCCATCCTCCGGGCGCGGCTCCCTTCGCCATGGTTGCCTTTTTCGTGGCGACTCTTCCCGGCGTTGTAGCTCTACTGCACCCAGGATGGAAATCGGGCGTCCTGGCGGCCGCAATGGTCGCCGCCTCGATGCAACTGGCCCTCAACTGACGGAGACATAGGCCGTGAAAGCTGTGGTGATCGACGAGCATGGTCCCCCTGAATCCCTGAAGGTCCAGGAACGGCCCAAACCGGTTTCGGCGCCGGGAGAGGCCCTTGTACGGGTCCGGGCCTGCGCCCTGAATCACCTCGACACTTGGGTCAGACGAGGGGTCCCTGGACACAGTTTCCCGTTGCCGCTCATCCCCGGCTCGGACGTGGCGGGCGTCCTGGACACCGCAGCGCCCGGCTTTTCACCAGGAGACGAGGTGGTTGTGGCGCCCTTCGTGACCTGCGGCAGATGCGACGCATGTCTTTCTGGTGATGACGTCAGGTGCCGGAAATACGGCATCCTGGGCGAATCCCGCGACGGCGGATGCGCCGAATACATCAGCGTGCCGTACGCATCCCTGTTTCCCAAGCCGCCGGAACTGACATTCGTCGAGGCCGCCAGCGTGCTCCTGGCGCCGCTGACCGCCTATCACATGGTTGCCACGCGGGCCGGCGTCAAGACAGGCGACAAGGTCCTGATCACCGCCGCCGCCGGCGGTGTGGGATCCGCCGCCATCCAGATCGCGCTGGACCTGGGCGCCAAGGTGACCGGTGTTGTCGGATCCCCGGAAAAGGCAACGTCCGTCAAGGAGATTGGCGCCGGGGAGGTGGTGGTGGTCGAACGCGGCCAGGGCCTGTTCGACGCGGTAAAGGCCGCCATTGGAAAAGCCTCCTTCGACGTTGTAATAGATTCTGTCGGCGGTGAATTCCTGGAGACCGGCGTACGCCTGCTGAGGCCGTTCGGACGCCTCGTCACCTGCGGCGCGACCGCCGAGCCTGTCGCGTCCATCGACCTGAGGCGCCTGTTCTTCCTTTCCCTGTCCGTGCTGGGGTCCACCATGGGCAGCCGGTGGGAGATGTCCCGGGTCCTGAACCTGGTTGCGCAAGGCCGATTCAAACCCACGGTCCATGCCGTCCTCCCACTGGAACGCCTGGGCGAGGCCCACCGGATCCTGGAAGAAAGACGGGTCATAGGCAAGGTTGTCGTGGAGATCTGATATCCGAAAAACCACATATCGATCGAAACTGTGGCATGTCCGCTTCATGATCGTGTGAAGAATTTCGTATAATCAGGGTGTGCAGGCGCCGATTTCGCGCGCCGGGGATTGTGTGGATGAGGCGTCCGATATTCATCATGTCCGTGGCCCTGACCACGGCGGCATGCGGCGGCAGCTCCGGCTACTCGCCCGATGTCATGTCCTTCGCGGACCCCGGTTCGTCTTTCGAGATCGGGTTTCTGCCCGATGCCGTGGTTCTGGAGCAGGGCTCTCCCGACTTCGCGGTGACCGATTCCGCGGGCGCGCAGGCGGATGACGCATCGAAAGGCCCGGTCGCGGAAAGCGGCTTCCTGGGCACTCTGACCAACCTGGCGCCCCTGGACAAACACCAGGAATACACGGCAATAACCGAACCCGCCCCTGACAACTCGGTCGGTTGCGGCCCGGACGACGAAATCTGCGAACCGGGTCAGGCCTGCGTGCTGAACTCCGACACTGGAAAGACCGGTTGCATGTTCGTCGCCGAGTGCTCCGGGGATGGGGCGGTCGAGGTCGAGGACATCATCAAGGACATCCTTTTCAACAAACACTTCTATATCAAGATCGAGGCCAGCGTATGGATGGGCTCAAAGGCCTGCACCCTCCAGGTGTGCCCGGCTGACGACCCATGCTGCAATCAGTGCTTTGCTCCGCTGTTCGTGGGAACGGAGTATCTGCCGCTGCTTCTCCTGGGCGACGGCGTCGCAATCGGCTGCCAGGGCTCCTCGTGCGATTTCGACCAGATGTGCAAGCCCATGGTCCCGGACAAACGGTACTGGATATGGGGCATGGTGGACCTGCTTGGCGGCAAGCCTCAGATCACCGTGGACGGTTTCTGCATTGTCTTGTGAAAAAGCAGGCCGACTGAAAAGGGCGTTGGTAACCGGGGGCGCTGTCCGCGTGGGAAGGGCGATTGTCCTGGAACTGGCCCGGTCGTCGTTTGATGTCGCGATTCATTACGGAACTTCACGTGATGAGGCCGAGGAGGTCGCCGGGGCGGCGCGCGCAATGGGTGTCCGCGCCATGACGGTTTGCGCCGATCTTACCTCCGGCCGCGAAATCCACGCCATGTTCGATGAGGTTACGGGGCGTTTCGGCGGTCTGGACGCGCTGGTAAACAACGCCGCGGTATTCGGCAGAACCCCGCCTTCCGAAATGAACGAGGCCGACTTCGACCATCATGTCGACATCAACCTCAAGGCGCCTTATCTGTGTTCGGTCGAGGCATTCAAGGCCATGGGCAAAGCGGGCGGTTGCATCGTCAACGTGTCCGACGTGGCCGGCGGCAGGCCCTTTTCCAACTTCGTTCCATACTGCGTATCCAAGGCCGGTCTCGATATGCTGACCAGGTCCACGGCAAGGGCGTTCGCCCCACATGTGAGGGTGAACGCGGTCGCGCCTGGAACGGTCCTGTTCAGGGATGATGAGGACGAATCAACCAGACTCAAGGTCGTCTCTCGGATTCCCAGGGGCCGCGTCGGAGACCCGGAGGACGTGGCCCGGCTGGTGCGCTTTCTGTGTCTGGAGGCGGACCACATCACCGGGGCCGTCATCCCCGTGGACGGCGGCCGCAGCCTCGCCTAGTCACAACAGATCACCCTTGGCGCCCAGTGATACCCCGAGGTGCTTCGCCGCGCGCTGCGTGACCACCCTGCCCCTTGGCGTACGCTGGATGAAGCCCTCCTGCAGCAGGAACGGCTCATAGACCTCCTCCAGGGTGTCCCGCTCTTCCGACAGGGCGGCCGACAGGGTCTCGACCCCGACGGGTCCCCCGCCGAACTTCAGGGCGATGCAGGACAGATAGCGTCTGTCGGCGGCGTCCAGGCCGCACTCGTCCACGTCCAGTCGGTCCAGGGCGGATCGGGCCGCGTCGAGGTCCACCCTGCCGTCCCCTTCCACCTGCGCGAAGTCCCGCACACGCCTCAACAGACGGTTGGCCACCCTGGGGGTCCCCCTTGCGCGTCCGCCTATCTCTGCCGCAGCGGCGTCACTGACCTCCACACCCAGGATCACCGCGGACCTGCGGACTATTCCGGCCAGGTCCGTTTTCGGGTAGTGGTCCAGACGTTCGACGATGCCGAACCGGTCCCTCATGGGGGATGTCAGCAACCCGGTCCTGGTGGTCGCCCCCACCAACGTAAAGCGTTTCAGTTTCAGCTTTATCGACCTCGCGTGGGGGCCCTCGCCTATCATCACGTCGAAGGTGAAGTCCTCCATCGCGGGATACAGGTTCTCTTCAATGGCTGGGCTCAGCCGGTGAATCTCGTCGATGAACAGGACGTCCCTGTCCGCCAGGTTGGTGAGGAGCCCGGCCAGGTCGCCTTTCTTTTCGACCGCTGGACCTGACGTCTGTTTCAGGCCGACGCCCAGTTCATTGGCGATGATATGGGCCAGCGTGGTCTTTCCCAGTCCGGGCGGGCCGCAGAAAAGCACATGATCCAACGCCTCGCCCCGCTGCTTTGCAGCGGTAACGAATACCCCAAGCTTGGCTTTCAGGTCCTCCTGACCCACGAATTCCCCGAAGTCCCGCGGCCTCAGCGAGGCCTCGTTGACCTCCTCGGGAGTGGGAACCGGCGAAGTGATCCTGGGTCCGCCGCCCTCGTTGCCCGCCTCTTTGTCTTTGTCTTTCATCGTTCTCCCCATCCGCCGGCGAGCGACGTCCCCCTTTACGAGTTCATCGAGGCTATGGCCTGCTTGATGAGGTCCTCCAGGTCCGCTCCGGGCTCGGGCTTGAGTCCACGCACGGCCGCCGCGGCATCCCTGGCCGGAAAACCGAGGTTCAGCAATGCCGAGCGCACGTCCTCGGCAACATCGGCCGGGGGACCTTCCCCTTCGCCAGGCATGGGCACGTCCAGGGCCTGGAACTTGTCGGAAAGCTCCAAAGCCAGTCTTTCAGCCAGCTTCTTTCCCACCCCGGGAATGCTGGTCAGGACCGCGAGGTCCTTCTGTCTCACGGCATGGACCAGTTCGTGCATTGCAAGGCCGCCCATTACCTGCGAGGCCAGCTTGGGCCCGACGCCGGCCACCGAAACCAGCATGTCGAACACTTCACGACCAGCCGCCTGCCCAAAACCGTACAGGGTGATGGAATCCTCGCGCACGACGGTGCGGATAAACAGGCTCAACTCGTCGCCCATGGCCCCTGCCGTCCACGTAAAGACGTCCACATTGACCGCGTAGCCCACGCCGCCCACGTCCAGCACCAGAAAACCCGGTCCTTTCTCGATTACCCGTCCACGAAGGAAGGCTATCATTTTAAAAACCACCTCTCAGACGCGACCGCGTCAGTCCAGATATTCGCTCAGCATGTCCCTTTCGCCCGACAACATGACGTGGGTCATCGCGATTGCCAGGGCATCGGCGGCGTCCTCGGCCAGGTCTGCCTCGATCCCCAGAATGAGCCGCACCAGCGACACCATCTGGTGCTTGTCAGCCCTGCCGCGGCCCGTAACCGTTTTCTTGACCTGGGCCGGGGTGTATTCGAACAGGGGCAGCCCCGCCTGCTTGATCGCCAGGAGGATCACCCCGCGCGCGTGCCCCAGCTTGAGCGCGGAATCGGCGTTGCGGGATACAAAGACGCGCTCGACCGCCACCTCGGCCGGGGCCGATGACGACAGCACCTCCGTCAATTCACCCCAAAGCGTATCGAGCCTTTCATGCATGGGCCGGGAAGCGTTCAGGCGGATCGTTCCGGACGCGACATATCGGGTCTCGCCGTCACCGCCCTCCACTACTCCATATCCAGTGACACGGCTGCCGGGATCGATGCCCAGGACACGTTTCATTGATTTTCTTACCGAGGGACCTATCCCATCAGGGATTCCATTTCGGATTCGTCGATGTCGAAGTTGGACCAGACGTTCTGGACGTCGTCGTTGTCTTCCAGGTTCTCCATGAGGCGAAGCATCTGCTCTGCCTCCTTGCCCGCGACCTTCACCATGTTCTGCGGGACTTTGGCGTTCTTGACCGACTTCAGCACAAAACCCTTGTCACGCAGGCCGTCGGCCACCTGGTTCAATTCGCTTGGCTCGGTCGTCACCTCGAAGTGCGACTCCTCGTCGGAAACGTCCTCAGCGCCCACATCGAGGGCCGCTTCGAAGAGCGAGTCCTCATCAGTGCCTTCCTTGGCGACTTCGATCAAGCCCTTCATCTCGAAATTCCACGCCACCGCGCCCGGAGACGCCATGTTGCCGTTGGCCTTCGAAAAGATGCGCCTGATCTCGGACACGCACCTGTTCTTGTTGTCCGTGGTGACGTCCACCAGAACCGCAACCCCGCCGGGGCCGTAGCCCTCGTAGGTGGCCTCCTCGTAGTTCACGCCCTCCAGTTCGCCCGTGCCCTTCTTGATGGCGCGTTCGATGTTGTCGTTGGGCATGTTCTGGGCCCTGGCGGCCAGGACCGCGGTCCGAAGCCGGGGATTGCCCTCCTGGCTTCCCCCGCCCTGCCTGGCCGCGATGGTGATTTCCTTGATGAGCTTGGTGAACACCTGCCCTCGCTTGGCGTCCGCCTTGCCCTTCTTGTGCTTGATCGTGGCCCACTTGCTGTGTCCAGACATATCCCGTCCTCTCGTGCCTGAATGGTTTCAAAATCCAAACGCAAAAAATCACTACCACAATCACCCATAATGAGCAATCCGCATTAAGGTTGACTTTCAACCGAAACCGGGTAAACTGACATGTCGTTCTAGTTTCGGATAATTTGAATCCAGTTTAAGAGGTCGAACGCCATGCGGATTGGAATTGATTGCGGGAGCCTTACGGTCAAGGGCGCGCTGCTGGATGACGAGGGCAAGGTCGCTGCCAGCGAACACGTGGTGCACGAAGGCGAGGTCCTCCAGACCGTGCGCAAGGTGCTGTTCAAGCTGGTGGACGGAAACGACCGTTCCGAAATCAGCGTTGCGTTCACCGGGCGCCATGCGTCCGGCATCAGCGCGATGCTGGGGATCGAACCCGCGGACCCGGTAGCGGCCGAAATCACGGGCGCCAAGGCCCTTTTCGGCCGCGTGAACCATATTTTCCACATGGGCGGCAGCTCCGTCATGCTGGCCTCACTGGACTCCCGCGGCAACCTGCTGGACTTCACCACCAATTCGGCATGCGCCGCCGGCACCGGGTCCTTCCTGGACGAGCAGGCGCCCCGCATGGGCCTGTCCCACGAAGAGGCCAACGCCATCGAACCGGTAGCGTCCCCGCCGTCAGTGGCGACGCGATGCGCC
>JAADHL010000344.1 GCA_013151875.1 Deltaproteobacteria bacterium | reverse complement strand
TTTCCAGGTCTGGTCGAACACCTCGATCCGGTGGTGGTACGTGTCAGCCACGACCAGGCGGCCGTCCGGACCAAAGACCGCGCCGTACGGGTAGTACAGCGACCACTCATCGGTGGGCTTGATCTTGTCGATGAAGACGCCGTCGAAGGCGAAGACCTGAATTCGGTGGTTCTGCGTGTCGCACACCAGGACCCGGTAATCCGGGGCTGTCAGCACGCATGATGGACTCCGCATCAATCCGTCCGACTTTCCGTATGAACCGAATTCAAATAGGAACACGCCGTCCTTGTCGAATGCCTGTATCCGATGATTGGACGTGTCGGCAATGTACACAACCTCGCCGTCCGGGGTCAGCGCCACGTCCTTCGGCTGATTGAACAGACCGGCTCCGTCCCCTTTTTCGCCGAAAGCGAACATGAAAACCCCGGCAATGGTAAACACCTGGATGCGGTGGTTCTGTGTGTCGGCGACGTACAGACGATCCACGGATGAGGCGAGGCCATGAGGCTGGTTGAACATGCCTTCCGACGTTCCGAATGAACCTATGGTGTATTCCAGTTCACCGTTTGGGGTGAACACCCGAACGCGATGGTGCGCCTTGTCCGATACGAACACCTTGCCATTGCCGGGTGAAACTGAAACGTCGAAGGGACTGTCCAGCTTTTCCGGACCCGTTGCGTCCGAACCGATGATGCGAATGGGGGCCAGGACCTGGGTGTAATCGCACGCCTCATTGACGCAGGAGCCTCCCATTCCCAGGGACCAGCAGTCGAGATCCCTGATGCATTTTGCGGGCACGCAGGGTCCAAAGACCTCGATATCGTCGATGTATACCCCTTCAAGGTCGTTGACTTCGGCGTCCGCGGTCGAAAACCTGAAGCCGAGGCGCACTTTTCTGGCCTGCAGGGCCGATATGTCGGCGGTCACGGTCGTAAGTGAATTCATGGCCAGACCCATGGGTTTGCGCCAGACCAGGTAGTCGCCTGCGCCGGTGGATGCCGTTACCTCCAGATAGTCCAGGTTCACGGCCTTTTCGACGTCCTGCCACGTCGTGAAACGCAAGGTCAGTTCAACCCCCGCCGGCAGCGTGATCTCCGGTCCTGTGGCCGTCCCCTCATTTGCCTTGCCGGAGTCGTAGTTCATGTTGACCGGGTTTCCATAGTAAAGGGCCCATGGAGCGGACCCGGAATGTGGTGTCTGGACAACGCGCCAGCCTACACCGGACTGGGGCGGATCCAGTTCAAAGCCATCAAGCGATCCGCCTACAAAGTCGGCCAGAAAGACCTCATCATCGCAACAAGCGGCGCCCTGGGCGGGTAGATGTGAGCATGTCCCGAAGGGCGACCCAGTGCAATCGTCGGTCGTACACGGGTCCTGATCGTCGCATTCCGAATCGGTCATGCAACATTCCGGGGCGGTCCCAGGGTAGTGCACGCATTTGCCGTTCGCGCACCCGTCAACAGAGCAGGGATTGCCGTCGTCGCACTGCGAGTCGATCACGCAGGGACCGCACTGTGGAATCTGGGCGTGCTGGCACTGACCCGTATCCGGGTCGCACGAATCCAGGGTGCATGTATTCTGGTCATCACAGTTTTTGATTGATGTGGCGGTACAGAGGCCCAGAACGCATTTTTTAGAAAGCGCGCATGGATCCGCGTCGTCGCAGCTGGAAGTGTTGGGTTCGTGCCTGCATCCCACGGGAAGGACACACTCGTCGTCCGTGCACGGATTGGCGTCGTCGCATCCTGGTTCACCGCCTCCGATGCAGGTCCCGTCCAGGCAGTGGTCATCGATGGTGCAGGGATTTCCATCGTCGCAGGGGATGTCGACATTCAGATGCACGCAGCCGGTGTCAGGGTCGCAGGCGTCTGCGGTGCATTCGTTGTCGTCGTCGCAGTCCTTCGGAGTCCCCTGGACGCATCCAGTGCCGAGGCAAACGTCGCCCTCTGTGCATATATCGCCGTCGTCGCATTCGATCTGGTCCACGGGACCGTCGCCCTCCTGAGAACACGTCACAAGAACGCTGCCTTCACAGAACCTGGATCCAGGCGCGCACTCCCAATCCAGGCACTCATTGTCCCGGCAGAACTTGCCGGCAGCCTTGCAGTCAACGGATGTGACGCATTCCACGCACCTGCCCGAGACCGGGTCGCAGACCAGACCCGCACAGTCCCCGTCGCCCTCGCAGGGATCGCCGATTTCCGAGAGGCTGTCTTTGTAAACGGTGTCTTGACCGGGCCCTCCGTCCGTGTCGTCGCCATTCAGGGTGTCGGCGGCGTCAGGGATTATGGGCCCGCAGATTTCCAGGTCGCAGATTTCCAGGTCGCAGATTTCCAGGTCCATTGGCTTGACTGCATCGACCGGATCGTCAATACCATTGTCGTCCCGCTGGAGGAAGTCTTTGTCCGGACCGAAGTTGTCCGTGGCGTCAAAGGCGTCCGTTTCGGCATCGGACTTGTCGATGGGGTCGGGGGTTGTGCGGCCATCACGACAGCTCAGGGTCAGACAGGACATCACGATCGCGATGACTGAAAATCTTGTCAATCCGTTTTTCCTTTTGCGGCCCGCCGCTCTTTAGGAAGATATTGCCATTTTTCCATGTGCACGACCACACTTCGGTGGGTTGCGGTGCTGACCATTGACTTTTTTTAGGCATCGGCAGGATAATCAAGACCGGTCAAGGAGGTTCCTCCCGGACCTTTTCGTGCCTGATGGGAGGCGTTATGGCGAAGGGAAAGTCAACGGTAGACGAACCGAAGCGGCTTACCGCGAAAGAACTGAAGGAGTTCGAGAAGCTCCTCCTCGAAAGGCGTAAGACCTTGCTGGACCAGGCCAGGGCGACCCTGGAGGACCAGGACCCCGAGGTCAGGGCGCCGGATGAGGTAGATCAGGCTTCAAAGGAATACGACAAGTCGTTTGAATACCGTATGCGGGATCGCGAAAAATTCCTGCTGCGAAAGATCGAAAAGGCGCTGGTCAGGATCAGCGACAAGGAATACGACCTGTGCGAGTCCTGCGGAAATCCTATTGGAAAAAAGAGGCTTTCCGCCAGACCTGAAGCCACTTATTGCATCATCTGCAAAGAAGAACAGGAACGGAAGGAAAAGATGTTTCAAAAGAAGCGTCAGCTCCGAGCCACAATCGATTTCTGATCCCCATCATCCGACGTCAAGAAAGGCGCTGATTGTATCCAGGAACTTGTCTTTGTCCCTCTGGTCCACGGTTACGACGTCCACTTCTTTGCGCAGCCAGGTCATCTGACGCTTTGCGTATCTGCGGTGGCTCAACGCCACGTCCGCCTTCATGCGCGCGAGGTCGATTTCACCCGACAGATACTGAATGACCGGTACATAGCTCCCCGAACGCAAGGGACGGATGGAGTCCCGATAACCTTTGTCCAGCAAATTCCTGACCTCTTCGACGAGGCCGGCAGCGACCATCTGATCGACCCGCGCGTTTATGCGGCGATAGACCTCATCCCTGGGCAGTGACAACGCTATCTTGAGTACATCGGCGTTCACAGCCGGAACCGAACCAGCGCCATGGAACCTGGATAGGGGAACACCCGTCGCCTCATGCACCTCTATTGCCCGCAGGATGCGCTGAGTATCACCCGGCGAAAGGCGCCCGGCCGTTTCAGGGTCGATCCTGGAAAGCATGTCATGCATGGCACGCGTACCTTTGGCGGCGTGCATTGAAACGACCCGCTCACGCACCTGATCCGTTACCCGGGGGATGCGCGCGAGTCCGGAAAAGAGGGCCCGGATCCAGAAAAAGGTGCCGCCGACCACGAACGGCACGTTTCGCCTGCCCACAATGTCCCGGATCGTATCCGCTGCGTCGCGCGCCCACCAGCCGGCGTCCGGTTCATGATCAGGTTCCAGGTATGCGAAAAGATGGTGGGGCACAGCTTTGAACATCTCCGCGTCCGGCATCCCGGTTCCGACATCCAGCCCGATAAAGACCTGCATGGAGTCCGCGTTTATGATTTCGCCGCGAAATCGCAGCGCCGCCGAAACGGCCAGGTCGGACTTGCCCACCGCAGTGGGGCCCATCACGCACACGACCTTCATCTGCCGAACCAGCGCAGTACCGTACCCATGGAATAGACGACAACGGACTGGCGTCCGTGGGGGCAGTATGCAGCCAGGTCGATGCCGTCCATTGATCGCAGCAGCGCCCGGACTTCCTCCCCGCTGAGTTGGTCCCCGGCGGTGACCGATGCGTGGCATGCCACGGTGGACACGACCTTGCGCAGCCTGGCCCCACCGTCGAGTTCGGCCTCGTCCGACATCAGCGCGGACAGACAGTCCCTTACAGCGCGTGCCGCCGAGCGGCCATTCAGGATTGCGGGCGCGGTCCTGATGGCCACGGAGTCGCCGGAGTAGGTTTCGATGTCGAAGCCCATCTTCAGCAGCTCCTCACGGGCGGGTTCGAGCAAAGAAACCTCGCCGGGAGAAAGGTGGATTACTTCCGGGAACATGAGCGGCTCGCGGGCAACGGCGCCGGCTTCGAGATCGCGCCACAATCGATCGTAATTGACGCGCTCGTGCGCGGCGTGCTGGTCGATCAGGATCAGAGAGTCATGTCCCTCGCATACAAGGACCGTGTTCGCGACCTGACCTACGTATTTCAGGTCCGCGAAAACGACCCTGCCGTCATGGACGGGGCGCCCGAAGAGTTCAAGGTTGCCGGATCCAGGGTTGTCGGCCCCGGCGTGAACGTCCCTGGCCCCTGGGTTCCACGCTGGGCCGGACGATTGGGACCAGTGGTCGACATCCGCTATTGTCGAGGGGGGGACATCGTCGCCTCCAGGCGAGACCCTGATCCAAGGGGTCTTTGTTACGGTGTCCTGTATCGCCCCGAAAACCACACCCGCGATGTCGCGCTGCCTTCTGAACCTGACCTCGGTCTTTCTGGGGTGGACATTGACGTCGACCTCGGCCGGATCGATCTCGATCCCAACTACCACCACTGGATACCTGCCGGATGGAATCAACACCGAGTAGGCCTGCAGCACGGCCCGCCTTATGACTAAGTCCGTTATCGGTCGGGCATTGACCAATATGAAGATTCTGGATGGGTCGGGCCTGGCGAGGTCAGGATCGCCCAGCACGCCGGAGACCCGGACGCCGTCCCGTTCCCCGGAGAATTCATACAGGTGGCCGATGACACCCTTTCCCAGCATCATTGCCGCCCTGTCGATCAGGCGGTCACAGGACGGATATACGGATTCGCCGCGCGGACCCGATCTGAACGTCAACTGGAGGTGTGGAAAGGCGAGGGCCGTTTTTACCACCAAGGACCTGACCGCGGCCTTGAGGGACCTTTCGCCCTTAAGGAATTTCAGGCGTGCCGGGACATTGTAGAACAGGTCCCGAACCGTGACGGCCGTGCCCGTTGGGCAGGCGCAGGGCTCCGCCTCCAAGGGTTTGCCATCGACGACGATCCGGGTGCCGATGTCGCTGTCGGGCGGGCGGGTCTCGATGGTGAAACGTGACACGGATGCAATGGACGGCAGGGCTTCTCCCCTGAAACCCATGGTCCGTATGGACTGGAGGTCTTCTATGCTGGAGATCTTACTGGTTGCGTGTCTCGTAATCGCGAGAGCGGCGTCCGCGGGATTCATTCCGCATCCGTTGTCTATGACTCTAATGAGGGAGGCGCCTCCGTTTTCAATCTCGATCCTCATGCGCGTGGCCCCTGCGTCGACGGCGTTTTCCATGAGTTCCTTGACCACCGACGCGGGGCTTTCGATCACCTCTCCAGCGGCTATCTGGTTGATCAGCGTGTCCGGCAGGGCCTTGATGCGATTTTCGATCATTGGGACCTGTTTCAGGGCCGGCTCAAGATTAGGTCCGGACCCGCCGGCAGTCAACCACTTGACCCCCGGAGTCCGGCCCCGTATTCTCAGCCGATGGCTCCGAATGGAACAAAGGGATCCGGCCGATCCAGGCCGGTGCCGCTGGTAAGCAGGCGACCTGGAGACGTACCTCCACCCCATAACCCGGAAGCGGAAGCCGGGGTTCTGGGCGCGATTCTCCAGGACTCCCAGGCAATGCCGACCGCCGTTGAAAACGTGCGCATCGAGGATTTCTACGTGCCCGCCAACCAGAAGGTCATGGCGGCGATGATCGATCTTTTCGAAAAGGGCTCCGCCATCGACATCATCACGGTGGCCGACGCGCTCAGGATACGCGGCGACCTGGAATCAGTAGGCGGCATGGCCTATCTGACGGGCCTGGAATCTCAGGCCAAGGCGTCGTCCAGCGTCGAATACTACTCGACCATCGTCAGGGAAAAGAGCGCGGTCCGTCGCATGATAGCGACCGCCAGCGCCATTGTGTCGGAAGGATATTCCTCTGAATACGAACCTGCCGATTTCCTGGACAGGGCCGAACAAGCGGTGTTCGCCGCTGGGGACGAACGTCTCCGGAGCAGTGAGCGAAGCCTCAGGGACGTGCTGACCGATGCCGTGGATCGCATCGAGGCCAGGGTAAAGCGCGGCGGCGGGGCAGTGACCGGCATTCCTACGGACTATGGAAGACTGGATCAACTTCTGCAGGGCTTCCAGAACTCGGACCTGATAGTAATTGCCGCCCGGCCCTCCATGGGAAAGACCAGCTTCGCCCTGAACCTCGCGGTCAACGCGACCTGTCGGGGATCAAACAGGTTCAGCCTGCTTTTTTCGTCACTCGAAATGTCCGAAGCTCAGGTGGCCAATCGTATCCTCTGCATTTACAAGCGCATCGATTCGCACCGGCTGCGAAGCGGTTTTCTGGCGGAATCCGAAATCGCTCAGTTCAGGGCCGCGCGTGATGAACTGGCCCAGAAAAAACTGTACATCGACGACTCCCCCAAGCTGAACGTCCTGGAACTAAGGGCAAAGGCCCGCAGGATGAAGGCAAGAGAGGAGTTGGACATGATCATGATCGACTACCTGCAATTGATGGAGCCGGTGGACAAGAGGATCAGCCGCGAGCAGCAGATCTCCGAGATTTCCAGATCGCTCAA
>JAADHL010000166.1 GCA_013151875.1 Deltaproteobacteria bacterium | reverse complement strand
CCATTCGCTGGCGCAGGCGTGAGTCCCGACGCGTTCGATTGCGAAAACGGCGGCAGTGTCCGTCGTCGAATCGCGGAGGGATGGGGCGCTACATGTTCCACTTGACCTTGTAGGACGCGCCGCAATCTTCAGGGTAGGCCGGGTACACGTGGACGTACACGGTCCCTGAATCATCCTGTGGGTCGCCGTCGCAGGTGATCTGGTCCAGTTCAACCATTTCATCCTGGCCCCACAGGTTGAGCATGGAAACGAAACAGCGCCCCCCTGGGACCACCGAATCCGTCTCGAACACCAGGTCGGCCGGCTTGGGCGCAACACCCGCCAGATCCCCGTACTTGCACACGAAGCAGACCTCCAGGTCCAGGTCCTTGTCCTCGTCCAGGCCCAGCAACTCCACATGGGGTATAAGGGTCTGTCCCGCCTTGTCCTGCACCTCCACCTTGAACCAGTCCTGGTCGAAGTCCACGTCGATGGTCGCGTTGAACTCCTTGGCCGAGGCCGTATTGTCGTCGGTGGTGGAACCCATGTCCGTGGCCGTATCCGGGAAATCGTTGTATGGGGGGGCGTCGTATTCATCAATGGAGGAGCCTGGGCCGCACTTGTTGTCCTGGCACGCCCCGCAGTCCCCGCAGACGTCGCATATGCAGTCGCCGGCCCAGCCGCACTCCACCCCGGCGCAAAGGGTGTCGCACCCTTCCAGACACTTGAAACCGACGCACTCCTGGGTGCCGGTACAAGCGCCCTCATTGGCCCCACACTTGCACTGACCTATCTCGCCGCACTCCTTCTGCCAGCACACGCAGTCGCACTTGGGATTGCACTGATTCTGCTGGCACTTGTAGCAGACCTGGCATGACCCGCAGTCGCACCCTTCATAAAAACCGCACTCCTTGCCGGCTTCCGCGCAGACATCGCTGCACTCCAGGCACACGGCGTCCACGCACTTATTGCCGGCGTCGTATTTGTTGCAGGCGCATTTCTGTCCGGACTGACAGGCGCAGTCGGCCGGGCAGGTGTCGCAGTTTTCGCTGGGTTCGCACTTGCCGTTGTTGCAGATGTCGGATGAATAACAATGGTTGAAGCCGTCGCACGAGAACCCGGGCGAGCACTGCCCGCAGTTGCAGCCGTCGGTCTGCGCGCAACCAGGGTCGGTCTCGGTATCGCAGCACTCCTTCCCCGTTGCCTTGCAGTAGGCGGCGCAGTCCAGGCATTCCTTCTCGTGGCACGCCTGCTCGCCCTTCTTGCACGAGCAGTCGTCGAAACAGTTCTCGCAGTTCTCGGCGGGGGCCTCGCACTGAGAGTTGCCGCACACGGCCTTCTGGCACGTGGTCCCCGCGCAGAACTCACCATCGGCACACGGGCAATCGCCTATGCAGTTTCCGCAGTTTTCGTTCGATTCGCACTTGTCGTTGCCGCACGAAGTCGGCTGTCCCACGCACTGACCTTCGCCGTTGCACGTATCGTTGACCGTGGCGACATCGCCGTCGTCGCACGCAGTGCCCTTGTCCTTTGGTTTGGCCACGCATCCGCACGCCACGCACTCGGCTGTAGAGCACTGCGTGACCTGAACCTTGCCCTCGCACTGGGCGGCGGTCTGGCACTGACAGTTGTCCGTAAAGACCACGTCCCCGCCCCCATCGGAAACATTGGCGTCACCAGGGGGCAGCGTCGAGTCCGATCCGCACCCTGGGGCCACGCCGAGCATGAGGATGCCCATCGCGAACGCCGCCTTCAACAACGCCTTCATGTGTCCCTCCGCATGTTGAAACCGGTCCCCAGTATAACCGAAGTGCTCGCGGTTGGGCCAAGGCGCCGACAGTCCTGACGCGCCGTCCGTTTCACGACCGCAGGGCGACGTAGGCACCTTTACTGGCTCCGACTCGAACGGGATTCGACTCGGGCCTGGTTGGGCCCGTCGATTTGACTGGGGAATCCGGTGGTACTATCGTCGATGTCAATGAATTCCAGGTTCAGAACAGCGGCTCCCAGCATCGTGACCGCAGCCGGCATGCTGTTGGGTTTTTCATCGATCGCGGTGGCCGCTTCGGGCCGGGTCGAGACGGCGGCCTGGCTGATCGTGTACTGCACCTTCCTGGACAAGGCCGATGGCTCACTGGCGCGCATCCTTGGGGTGTCGAGCCGGTTCGGCATGGAAATGGACTCGTACTCGGACTTCACGTCTTTCGGCATCGCGCCCGCGGCCCTGTTGTGGTTCAGTCTGTACGACACTGCGGCCGTCCCCATCTGGTGGGTGGCCTTCGCGTCCCTGACCTGGGTGCTCATGACCGCCGTTCGACTGGCCCGTTTCAACGTGGACGACTGCGCCGACACCGACTGCTTTTCCGGGGTGCCGACAACGCTCGCCGCAGGCGTGTTCGCCTCTCTTTTCCTGACACTTGAGCGCGCGGGGCTCGTCACGGCCTGGGGGTCTTCGCTGATCCCCCTGTTCCTGGCGCTTGGGATATTGATGGTCGGAAGGCTGCGGATACCGAAAATCAAGCCCAGGAAAAGCAGGGCGTTCAACCTGTTTCAATACTCCATGATACTGCTGGCCCTGGCAATAGCCGTGGCGCGGGTCCTGCCTGAGGCGCTGCTGGCTCTTTCGTCGGGTTATCTGGTCATCGGCGGTCTGGTCGGGAACCGGACACCGTCATCGATCGACGACGAAGCGGGTTGACACCCTCCCTTGCACGGGGATATCGTCGTTGCGTTCGGATTTTCAAAATCCATCGGGATTCAATGACCACGGATAGTGGACAGGTTGAAACCGCCGATCATCGGGCCACGGCATTCGTGGTCGAGGACGTGGCGGAAGACGCGGCGGCGATAGAGGGAGTCATCAGGGACGCTGGGTACGATCCCGTCCTCACGGGTGATTCCTCCAAGGCGCTGGCCCTGGCGGTTCAGGCCACGCCGCGCTTCATAGTCCTGTCCGCGGATATCCACCGGGGGTTCAACCTGTGCCACCGCATGAAAAAAAATGACGGGCTGACGGACGTTCCGATCATTCTGGTGTCCGGAAAGGCCGAACCGGAGGTCCTGCGCAAGCACAGAATGCTGCCGACAAGGGCCGACGCCTATCTGGACAAGCCCATCGATACCAAGGTTTTCCTTGAAACGCTGGAACAACTGCTTTCGCCCAGTGGGACCGACGGATTCGCGGAAGAGGACCTGCCCGACGCCGAGGTCGTTGAACTCGAAGAAATCGGCGAAGTGGAAGTGGGCGAGATACCGGATCGCACACTCGTGAACCCTGGGCTCGAAACCGCGGTCATCACATACGTCGAAGAGGAAATGAGCAACCTCAAGGGCATGGTGTCCCGACTCGAAAACGAGAAGGGCGGCCTCACTGAGAAGGTCCAGGCCCTGGAAACACAGCTCATCGACGAGCGAAAACGGATTGACTCCAGTCTGAAGGTCCTTCTGGACGGCAAGCTGGAGACCGCGAAACCCCCTGAAGAGCCGTCGGTGTCGGCACCGATCAAGCCGACGATTCAGACCAGTGAAGACGCCGATGTCCTTCAGGCCAGGATTGAAAGCCTTGAAAAACAAGCGGCTGATGCCGCGGAGATAGAACAATCACTGAAAGCGGAGATTGCTCAGACCACGATCCTTTTCGAGCGGCTGGAGGCGGGATACAAAGAGTCGCTTGCGACCGCGGAGGCGCGCAGGGAGGCGGCGGAGGCGGCCTGTACGGAAGCGGAACTGGCCGCGGACGACCTTCGAGAAAAGGTCCAGTCGCTCGAGGCCTCGCTGGAAGAGTTGCCCGCGCTACGCGAGATGGCCGCCCGCGCGGAAATCCTGGAGGAAGACGTCTCCAGGGCCAACAGTGAGTTGGAGGAACTCCGTTCGGAAACGGAAGCCCTGAGGGACCGGGCCGGTCAGGTTGAGGAACTGGAAAAGGAAAACGGGGAACTCAAATCCTCGATGGCCGAAATAGAGGCCGCCAAGAAAGAAATGGAGGCCTCGGTTCAGGAGCTTACGGCAAAGAACGAGGAACTTTCGGCGCAAAACGCGGAGTTGTCCGAACAGGTCAAGACTCTTACCGACCGTCTGTCGGAAATCGAAGAGTCAAAGTACACGGCCGAACAGACCGCGGAATTCGCCAGGGCCGAAGTCTCGGAAATGAGAGACAGATTCAACAAGCTCAAATCAATCATCGGCGACGTGGCCGAGTCCCCGAGCGGGCTCATCGACAATCCCGCTTCGGTGCTGGAAGATTCAATCGAACTGGTGGACGATTCGTAAATGAAACCGGCCTTCATTGCCGTTTGCACTGCCTGTCTGGTCCTTTCCGCATGCGGCAGGGATATTGGTGATGATTGCTCGACCAACGTCGATTGCGGGACCGGCAGGATCTGCGACACGTCGCAACCGGGCGGATACTGCACCATCTCCCCCTGCCGGCCGGACTACTGCCCCGGCGCGTCCATCTGCGTCGAATTCACACCAGACGACGCCTACTGCATGCAGGGGTGCGAGGCCGACGAGGAGTGCCGCCAGGGATACGAGTGCGTGGTCGGATTCAACGTCGGCAGCCATGAATACGCCGGGTTCTGCGACCAGATAACGCCGGATGCAGCTCAACCCGACGGCGCCTGAAACAACCCGCGGCCTTCAACCGATAGAACGATTGACGGACATGGCGGATTGACGATCAATGGATCGTTCCCTACAATCGTTATCGGAAACCATCGGAGGCGATGTCCGCCGTCCCGAGGAGGTACATGACGACTCGGAAATCCCCCGCCGATTCACCAGCAACCCTATCTTCCCCAAAGGATCCGAAGACATTGGCCATGGCGATCACGGAAGCTGCCTGGTCGAAGAACGCCTACGACACGAGGGTCCTGGACGTCTCGAACATCGCGAGCTTCACCGATATGTTCGTGATCCTCAGCGGCAGATCGGATCGACACGTGATCGCTATCTCGGCGGAGATCGAAAAGGCCCTGAAGACCAAAAGGATTCTGCCCTCCGGTGTGGAGGGAAGGCAGTCGGGGACCTGGATCCTGATGGACTACGGGGACGTGGTGGTGCATGTGTTCGAAAAGTCCGTGCGCGAGTTCTACGAGCTGGAGAAGCTCTGGACGGACGCGGTCGAAATCCCCGTGACGGAACCCCAGTGGGTCAAGGACTTCGAAAGGATGGAAAACCAGCCGGAGACCTGGTAAGGGCCGCCGGCGCCCACCTGTTTGACCGACTGCGCGACGCCCTGCTGACACCTACTTGCTCCTCGTGCGGCTCACTGTTCCATCGACGGTCATCTTCAGGGATGATGTTGTGCCCAGCATGCATCGCCACGATGCTACGGATATCCCATCCCATCTGCCCGGTGTGCGGTCGACCCAGTGACGCGGCAGGCCCCAATGAACCCGTATGCGGTTCCTGCAGCGAGGTCGCGCCCCGGTTTTCCAGGGCGAGGGCCGCCTTCATCTATTGCGGCGCCGCCGTCAGGCTGGTGCTCAGGCTCAAGTACGGGAGATGTTCCGACGAAGCCGCGCCCCTTGGCCGCATAATGGCAGCAACCGCATCCATCGAGGGGCTGGCCGACGCGGACGTGCTGGTGCCGGTGCCGATCACCATGCGACGTTTCGTGATGCGCGGATACAACCAGGCGGCCCAGCTTGGCAAGGCCGCTGCCGCATTGCTGGACAAGCCGCTGGCGACCCGGACGCTGGTGCGGATTGCCGACCCCGGGCCACAGAAACATTGCTCTCGCGCGGAACGCCACTTCAGGGTCCAAGGCTGTTTCGCCGTTTCAAAGGACTCCGGAATCCAGGGAAAAAAGGTCCTGCTGGTTGACGACGTCATCACCACGGGGGCCACGGCCTCCGAATGCGCGCGCGTGCTCAGGGCGGCAGGGGCGGCGCGCGTCGATGTGATTGCGTGCGCCCGGGCCGTGGAGGGAATGTGACCTCCCGCCGCTCATGGGTTCCGCACCACGGTTTGCCGGAACCTAACTTTAGTTGACATTGAACCAATCGATTCGATACCTTTCTTCGATCAGGAGCGACAATGCTCGAGGGGATACATCAAAAGCGCACCGGGGAGTTCAGGAGGGTCCTGAGGGCCTGCGCAATGGCTGCCTCACGGGGAAGGCACGCCCTGGTCCTCCTGGTGCCCAGGGGCCAGGATCCGGACGGTTTCATGCGCTCCTTCCATCATCATTGCCGTGACAAGGCCGGCAGGCCGGTGCGCCTGGTGTCTTTGAACGACCGGCCCGCTGACTCACCTGCCATCTCCAGGTTGGCATCCGTTTTCGGCCTGAACGGCCGCCCGGTTGTGACGGACGACGCCCGACTCACCGACTTGATGGGCGCGGCCGACCGACTCTTTGAAAGACTGGCTGGGACCATCGCCCGTGAACTGGCCACCAACGACCCCGGCATCGGCCCTGGTCTGCTGATGATAGAGGGCGCCATCGAAAGCGAACGGACCGTCCTGGCCTTTTTGAGCCACCTTTCCCCACCCACCGCGCTGTGGCAATCCATCACGGGAAAACGTCTGCGACCAAGGCAATTCCTGGCTGTCGCCGCCATTTCACATTGCGAGGCCGACGGCCCCGTGAACCTTCCGGAAGAAATAGAGACCCTTGCCGTCCGGTCCCTGCGCGCACGTGACCTTGAAGCGGCCCCTGACGCGGTCGCTGAAATCCTGCTGGGCGAACTGGACCCGACGGCCATGTCGCATCCCGCACCGGTCCAGCTCAAAGAGGTCCGGCCACCACCGGATTTCGCAACCGGGGAGCGCCGCGGCCTGGTAAAAAAGATGATGGACGCCGGGGCCTTTCACGACGCCTTGCCGTTGATCGACGGTCTGGACGCAAGGACCCGGGTCCGCTGCCTCGTGGCTGCGGGACGGCCTGACGATGCGCTCAGGATCGGTCTTTCCGACGAAGGGGCATCCACTCCGGACCCAGGCTTCCACATAGAAATGGGCGAACTCGCCCTGGCTCGCGCCGATGGTCACGCCGCCGAAATCTTCATCGACACGGCGGAAGGGTTCGGCAATCCCTCTCCCGA
>JAADHL010000226.1 GCA_013151875.1 Deltaproteobacteria bacterium | reverse complement strand
CCTGGGCGACCCGTCCCGCATCCGAGAGGTCATTGAAAAAGAGATGGCCGACGTGGTTGCGCTGGGACGCCCCCTG
The DNA here is from genome assembly GCA_013151875.1 of Deltaproteobacteria bacterium. Lineage (GTDB taxonomy): Bacteria > Myxococcota_A > UBA9042 > DTJE01 > DTJE01 > JADDHL01. Next base: position 6,962 of record JAADHL010000226.1, on the reverse strand, counting down.
CTGGCGGACCCGGACCTCCCGCGAAAGATGCGGGATGGCCGGGACGACGAAGTCATGGAATGCGGGTCCTGCCTCCAGGGCTGCCTGGCGCGGGTCAAGGGCGGCGGTCCCATCGGATGCATCATCAACCCCGAGGTCGGGCGCGAGGAAAGGCCTCCAACGATCGAAGTGCAGCCCTCGGGCGTGCAGGTGGTCGTGGTTGGAGGCGGTCCCGCTGGCATGGAGGCGGCACTGCTGGCGCGCGGCAAGGGCCACAACGTGACCATGTTCGAAAAACAGGCGGACCTTGGCGGCCTGTTCTCGCTGTCATACATGACGCCGGGCAAAGAACGCATGAAGCGTCCCCTCGATTCCATGATCAAGGCGGTTCGACGAAGCGGCGCCATCATACACACGAACACCGAGGCGACCTTGGAGGGGATCCGGGCCATCGGGCCCAGCTGCGTGCTGGTCGCCACGGGATCGCAACCCATAATCCCTGAAATACCGGGACTCGATGAACCCCTGACCGCCGAACAGGTGCTGCACGGACACGAAACGGGACAGCGGGTGCTGGTCCTGGGCGGGGGCATGGTGGGCATCGAAATGGCCGAGTCCCTGGGGCTTTTGGGCCGTGAGGTGGTGGTGATCGAGATGCTGGACGACGTGGCCAGAGACATGGAAGCCGTGACTCGAAAGCTCACCATGAAACGCCTTGCGTCGCTGCCGGTTACCATTCATACGGAGACGCGCCTGGTGAGGATGGAAGACGGAAAGGCAATCGTTCGGGATGCGTCCGGCCACGGCGGGGAATGGTCCATCGGGCGTTTTGATTCCGTGATCGCAGCCGTGGGGCACCGCTCGAACAATGCCCTGACCGAAAAGCTTCGCGAGGCCGGCCTCAATGCCTCTTCCATCGGAGACGCGATCCGGCCCGCCCAGGTGTTCGATGCCACCCACTCCGCCTACGACACGGTCATGTCCAACCCGGACTGAAGGATGACGACCACATCCCGGCCCCGAAAAACCTCGTTTCAATCTCGAAATACGTTGGCCGAAATACGTTGGCCTAAATACGTTAACCTGGGTCAGAACATTTGGGTCGGAAAAACGAGCGCACAAGGAGAGGCTGATTGAAAACCAACCTGGACTGCATCCCGTGCTTTTTGAGGCAGGCCGTCATGACGGCCAAGGACCTGAACCTGAATGAAGATCAGGCCCAGGCCCTGATACGGCGCACCCTGGAATTGTCGTTGCAAATGGATTGGAGCGTTCCCCCGCCCTTGATGGGCAGGGACGTCCACCGTCTGATCCGCGAAATGACCGGCGATAAAGACCCGTATCTCGCCAAAAAGATAACGGCGACGGAAAGGGCGCTGAGCCTCCTGCCTGAAATGGAATCCGCCGTCGCAGGCTCATCCGACCCGTTTCTTACCGCCGTCAAGCTGTCGATCGCGGGCAACGTGATAGATCTTGGTGTCGCCACCGGCGCCTCAACGGACATAAAAAAGGCAATGCAGGACGCCCTGACAGCCACGGTGAACCAGCAAGCCGTGGACAGTCTCCGGCGGGCCATTCAAGACGCCGGCGACATACTGTTTCTGACGGACAACACCGGGGAAATCGTGTTCGATCTGCCCTTGCTGGAACACATAGGTTCGGACAAGGTCACGGTGGCCGTGCGTGGCAGCCCCACGATCAACGACGCCACCATGGAGGATGCCAGACGCTCGGGCCTGACCGACAGGTTCCGCGTGATCACCAACGGGACCGATATTCCAGGTACATGGCTGGATGAGTGTTCGGACGAGTTCGTGCGTGAATTCGAGGCGGCGGACCTGGTGCTGTCCAAGGGACAGGGCAACTTTGAAACCCTGAACGACAACGAAAGACGCTTGTTCTTTCTGTTTCTGGTCAAGTGCGCCACCGTCTCCCGGATGACGGGAGAGCCCGTCGGCTCCTTCATGGTGCTGGAGAATCCATCCTAGATCCCATGATCCCCCATCCGTTCGGCCGGGGCGCTGGGTATCTCGGCGGGCGGAGTCGACAAAGACATGTAGCCCACGACCAGTCCGACCACGCCTGAAACGGTGGATGCGGCCAGCACCGTGAGCTTGGCGACGGCCAGCATTGAAGCGTCGGCGAACGCCAGCGCGCCGATGAACAGCGCCATGGTGAAGCCGATTCCGGCAACGCAGCCGACCACCAGAACGCCGGCCCATGAGACGCCGCGCGGCAGCGACGCCAGACCCACGCGAACGGCCAGCCAACTGAAGACAACGATCCCCAGCGGCTTGCCTACGACCAGACCCAAGCCGACCCCCAGCGCAATGCCGGTCGCCTCTGACGACCCTCCGCCCTGCCCCCCAATGGCAACCCCCGCGTTCGCAAGAGCGAAAAGCGGCATGATCGCGAATGCAACCCAGGGATGAAGCGCGGCCTCGATGCGGGTCACGGGAGGGACAGCTTCGCGTCGCGCAGTATTTATTCGTTCGAGTCCCGGAAGAAGCTTGCCAGGGTCATTCACCGGGGTTGCCTCGTTGCGCAGGCTGTCGAGCACCCGCTCGGTTTCCTTTACAAAGCCTTCATGGCCGAACCAGGATCGCACCGGCGTAAGGAGTCCCAGGATCACACCCGCTATCGTCGGGTGAATCCCCGCGTGCATCATTCCGGCCCAGATCACGATGCCGGGTGCGATATAGAGGAATGGATTACGTACGCCGATTCGCTGCATCACCAGGATTATTGCGATTCCGATCCCAACGATTCCGAGGCCGATCCATACGATCCCAGAGGAGTAGAACAACGCGATGACCAGGATGGCGCCGATGTCGTCGATAATCGCCAGGGCGAGCAGCAGTACGCGCAGCGCCGGGGGCACCCGTCGGCCAAGCAGAGCGAGCACCCCAACGGCAAAGGCGATGTCGGTGGCCATGGGAACACCCCAACCGTGGACCGCTGACGACCCGGCATTGAGCACGAGATAGATCGCAGCCGGTACAAGCATCCCTCCGATAGCGGCGGCGACCGGCAACGCGGCACGGCGGAACGTGGATAGTTGGCCCTCGAACAGCTCCCGTCGGACTTCGAGGCCCACGACGAAAAAGAAGACAACCATCAGAATATCGTTGATCCAGAAGTGGATCGTCCGCGTGAAGACGTGTTCGCCGAACCCAACCGAGATGGGTGTGTGCAGCAGGTGCTCGTAGGTCGGCGCCCACGGCGAGTTCGCCCAGACAAGGGCTGCCACGGCGGTGACCAGCAGCAGGATTCCGCTGGACGCTTCCACATGCAGAAACATCTCCACTGGGCGCGCGAGCATGCGCGCCAGTCGGCTGGCCCGTACGGATACTCCTGGAGGGAGGGTTCCTGGCCCATTGGATTTATTCATCATCAGCCCGATACCCGCGTCGAAAGATCAAGGCCCCACCTCAATGCAGCGATGCCTACAAGCGCGAGGCCCTCGAGCCGCGACACGCGCCACCCGGTGCGCATGAAGAACAGCACCAGAAACACCATTCCGCAGAGCGCCGCCAGGGAAACGCGCGCCATGGCGTCGATGTCCACGGGGTGAAGCATGCCGGCAAGCCCCAGCACACCGAGCATATTGAAGATGTCGCTTCCGATCACATTGCCGGCGCTGAGCGCATAGCGTCCCTTGATGACGCCGGCCAGGCTGGTGGCCAACTCGGGTGCGGAAGTCCCGGCTGCCACTATGGTCACGCCGATGACCCACTCGCTGACGCCGAATCCCCTTGCAATCGCGGTGGCGGACTCGACAAGAAAATGGGAGCCACCAACGATACATATCAAGCCGACCACCAGCTTGACGCTGTCCCACCCAAGTGAAGTCGCACGCTGAACACCATGCTCGTCAGGCTCGTGTTCGTCGTCCACGCCCGCTCGACGCTGCCTGAACAGGTAGCCGAGGTAGGCGATCAACATGAAAAACAGCAACGCGCCGTCGTAGCGGTCCAGTCGCAGGTCCCAGCCAATGAGGCCAAGCAACAGGATTGTCGTGACTCCGATGACCGTACCGTCACGCCGCAGCAGAGTGGGGCTGATCGGGATCGCGCGCACGAGCGCGCAGCCACCCAGGATGAAGCCAAGGTTGAAGATGTTGGAGCCGACGATGTTTCCGACCGATATATCGCCGTGCCCTTCGAAAGCGGAGATCAAAGTTACCGCGAACTCAGGCGCCGACGTGCCGAAAGCCACCACGGTCAGGCCGATGACCAGTTCCGAGATCCCGAACCGCTTGGCGATCCGGGCTGCCGCTTCAACGACCCAGTGTGCGCCAAACCCGATCATGGCGAAGGTCGCGAGCACAATCAGGCCGTTTATCCAGAACGGCAGACCATCGAAACCAGGAAAATCACCCATGAGAACCCCTATTTCCGTCGAACAACATATCATGGCTTTTCAAAAGTTGAAGCCGCCGAGCCCTGCCGGACGACCGACCCGACCGTATCGATGAATACAAGGCTGTGCCCCGATAGCGGGCTAAAGTTGCCTGGACATTGACCGGGTAAATCAACCTTTCGTAGACACCCTGATGGCCAGGAAGTAGAACAGAACGGGTGTAATCAGCCACATGAGCTGAGGCAGCAGGGGGATGTCGTGGGCTCCGATCTGGAAGACGGCCGGATTCCACCAATAGTCAGTCCGGTAGGCCCATGCCTCGTTGTACAGGCCGCCGAGCTCGACGACCGGCGCTGAAATCTGACCCCAGGCCACCAGAACGCACAACTCCATGAGCCTGGGCTTCACGAGGACAGGTGAACGGCAAAGCAGGTGTACCAATCCGACGCCCGCCAGGAACAGGCCGCCGTCCCACAGAGTGTGGGACACGAGAATCCACGCGTAATGGACGGGGAGGCCCCGCTGGAAAACAAGGACCGGGGACTCGGCGCCCGGTGCGCTGAGCACGAAGATCGGGAATTCCCAGCACATCCCGATGGCGACACCCAGCCAGAACAGTCGCCACACATGAGTCCGGCGGGGATTCCGGGACAACAGGAAGGCCAGCACAGGCATCCCGTAACCGATGATCAGATCGATGGTGTAGAAGTGGACTTTCAGAAAGTCAGCCATGCGCCGTCGCAGCGTTTTCTATTCCTGGGACCAGTATCCGGGCTATCTTCCCGGCAGTCAAACGCACGAGTCGCGACGCAGAGGAAGGCCGGACATCGAGGGTTGAACCCCCCTTCTCATCGAAATCGGACTGCGAGGCCTGGGGCGGGATCTGATTGAAGCTACAGGCGCACCGGTTCGAGGAAGAGGTCGTCGAGGAAGGCCGCGCCCTTGCCGTCGGGGGTTGTCATGCGCACCTCGAAGCGCAGGGCCGAGGCCCCGGGCGGGATCAAGGTCCGCTGCTCGACACTGGTCCATACCGTGGCGAACAGTTCGGGTGTTTCGAGTCCTCCCCAGTCGCTGCCGTCCCCGTTGATCACGGTCAGTGAAAAGGTGATCCGCGCGTTCGCCTCGAAGGTGCGCGCCATGCCTCCCCAGCGGATTGCCAGGGCGCCGGCGTCGGACAGGGGCCTCCATTCGTCTAGGGGGATGGTGGCGGACAGGACGGCTTCCTTGGATGCGTACGGGCCGAACGCGCCTGCAACGAAGTAGTGCTCGCCCGACCAGGACCAGGGTGGAAAGATCGTAACGATCCAGGGACCGATCAATTCGTCGTCGTGATAGGAGCGCCACCCGACCGCATCCCAGCCAGGGATGTCCCCGTTGCCGGCCTCTGCCCCGGGGTTAGGCAGCAGATTGGGCCCGACAGCAGCGTGGGTTTCGTCCAGAATCTGGATGCCCAGATAGATGTCGTCGATGATGCCGTCGTTGCCGTCACCGTTCAGCTCTTTGCGGTGGGAGGCCCAGGTCAGGCGCGCTGCGCGCGAGCCGGGGGGCAGGTCGAGCGTCTCGGTCCAGGGGTGGTAACCGAGCGTGTCCCGACGCCCTGACGAGCGGTGCATGATCTCCGTTCCCTCGGCGTCAAGGATGCCCAGGATGACCTCCGCGTCGTCGTAGGGTGCCGCGACATTCGAGGTGATATCTCCATTGCTGACAGCCTGCCACCCGGTGCACATGTACGCGGATGCCAGGACACGCGCGCGTCCGGCGTCGATCATTTCGGCGTGCGCGCTCAGGTCCACGACCTGCGAGGCCCCGGAGCGCATGACCTCGGGCGTGGGCGCCTGCTGGTAGCCGGTGAAGAAGGCTGCTCCGGTTCGCGGGGCCTGGTTTTCCCGGTCCGCCTCGGTCATGGCCCCACCGAAAGGCTCCCAGCCCGACAGACCCTCCTCCGCGCCAGGGTTCGACAAGAGATTCGCCGGCCTCGCGTCCGGCGGCGGAAAGGAGGCGAAGGGATCGCGGGCCTTGGCGAACGGGTCCTTGCCGAACGGGGCGTTCAGGCCAGTGGGGAAGAGCAGGGTGGCTGTCGCGGCCTTGTGGTCCGAAAGCAGGGGGCTCATTTCGTGAACCTCGGCGTCCAGCACCAGGGCCGGCACGTCGCGCCGAAAGAAGATCAGGTCAATGAGCTGCGAGCCTTCAGTATCGTCGAACCCGTTGGACGGCCACGAGATGCGCTGCCCTGGGTACCAGCCGTAGGCCGTGGCCGCGTCCATGAGCCACTCATCCAGGATGTTGATCTGGGTGCTGTAGTGCTCGTCGTTGAAGTCGCCGACCAGGATGACTTGCCTGTCCGCTTCCTCCTGCTTCAGGTGGTCCACGAGGACCCTCGCCTGCTCGTCCCCGGCCAGGTCCCAGCTTATGTGCGCGACAAAGACCGAGAATGCCTCGCCCTTTACCTCGATCTGGGTCCGCAGCATGCTTCGCCCCCCGGGCGGCAAGGCGACCGATTCGGTCCCGGCGAGCGGAAAGCGCGAGAGCAGGGCCTTGCCGTCGATGAAGGCCATGTGCTCGTAGCCCGCTGCCGCTGCTATGGCGTCGATCCGATCTCCAGGACATTCCTCCAACCCAAG
>JAADHL010000210.1:2530-32423 GCA_013151875.1 Deltaproteobacteria bacterium | reverse complement strand
CAGGGCAGTACGGCGTATAACAGCGGAATCGCGGTGTGACGAAGCGCCCCTCGGGGTGTTGACTATCAGATCCAATTCCTGGTCCTTCAGCATGTCCACGGCGTTCGGGCTGCCCTCGGTCACCTTGGAAACGCGTTCACATGGCATACCCGCCGCCTCGAGACAGGCCGCCGTACCAGCCGTTGCGGCCAGTTTGAAACCCAGATCCAGGTACCTCCTGGCCACATTGGCGACGACCTTCTTGTGTTCGTCCCTTACCGAAAGAAACACCTTGCCTCCGTCCGGCACCCTCAATCCGGCCCCAAGCGCGGCTGCAAGGTAGGCGGACGCGAAGGTGGGGCCCAGACCCATGACCTCGCCGGTTGAACGCATCTGGGGTCCCAGACGTGGATCAACGTCCCTGAACTTTGCGAAAGGGAACACCGGGAACTTGACGGCGAACAGACCACCCGTGCCTTTGTGCCGCAGGTTGAGGTCCGCCAGTTTCTCGCCCAGCATGACCCGCATCGCCAGCTTGGCCAGTGACACGCCAGTGGCCTTGCTGACATAGGGCACGGTCCTGGATGCCCTCGGGTTGGCTTCCAGCACGTAGACGGTGCCTTCCTTGACCGCGAGTTGGCAGTTCATCAGGCCCACGACGCCCAATTCCCTGGCCAGGGCCACCACCTGTCTGACGACCTCTTTTACAACCGGCGGTTTCAGCGTGTGAGGCGGCACGCAGCAGGCCGAATCACCCGAATGGACGCCCGCCTCCTCGACGTGTTCCATGACGCCCGCCACGTAGACGTCGTGCCCATCGCACAGGGCGTCGACATCCACCTCGATGGCGTCTTCCAGATATCGATCAATGAGCACGGGGCGCTCGTTGGATACGTTGACCGCCTCGCGGATGTACTTTTTCAGGTCCGCCTCGCGGTACAGTATCTCCATTGCGCGTCCGCCAAGGACATACGAGGGTCGCGCCAGCACGGGATAACCGATGACGCCCGCCACCGCCAGGGCCTGGGATCTCGCCAATCCACTGGCCGGCATGCGCAGCCCGAGCCGTTCCACGACCTCGTTGAACCTCTCCCGGTCCTCGGCCCGATCTATGGCGTCGACCCCGGTTCCCAGGATGTGATGCCCCCCGCGTTCGAGCGCATCGGCAATGTTCAGCGGCGTCTGTCCGCCGAACTGGACCACCACCCCTTCGGGTCGCTCCAGGCGGAGTATCTCGTCCACGTCCTCGTCCGTCAGCGGTTCAAAGTACAGGCGGTCGGATGTGTCGTAGTCGGTTGAAACCGTCTCGGGGTTGCAGTTGACCATGATGGATTCGAACCCCGCCTCCCTGGCGGCCATCACCGCATGGACGCAGCAGTAGTCGAATTCGATGCCCTGCCCGATCCGGTTGGGGCCCGAACCTATTACCGCCACCTTCCGTCCATTGGTGGGCGCGGCCTCGCACTCGCTTTCGTAGGAGGAATAAAGGTATGGAGTCAGGGCCTCGAACTCAGCCGCGCAGGTGTCCACGCGGTTGAACACCGGCCTGATTTCGCCTGTTCGCCTGGCCTTCACGACCTCGTCGGGGGTGCAAGCAACCAGCATTGCGACCTTGCGGTCCGAAAATCCCGCCCTTTTCGCCTCTTTCAGCAGGCCGTTCGACAGCGTAGCGAGACCGTGGTCCCTCAGCTTCATTTCGAGGCGGACGATGTCCTCGATCTCCCTGACGAACCAAGGGTCATACCCGGTCAACTGACTGATTTCGCCGTGGTCCATGCCAAGCCTCAGTGCGTCGGCGACCGCGAAGATCCGGGACGGCGTGGCAGTGTGAAGGGCGCGGAACAAGGCGTCGAGCCCCCACGTATCGTTGCGACCGGGCCTGGGGAGGATGGTGTCGAAAAGACCGGAGCCGAGCCCTATACCGTCGGTTTCCAGCGAGCGCATGGCCTTTTCCAGGGCCGCGCCGAACGTCCTGCCCAGCGCCATCGCCTCGCCGACCGAGCGCATCTGGGTGGAAAGGACCGGGCGGGCGTTATGAAAACGCTCGAACGCGAAATAGGGGACCTTGACCGCGACGTAGTCCAGGGTCGGCTCGAACGCTGCGGTGGTCACCCCGGTGATGGCGTTCGGGATCTCGTCGAGGGTCTTGCCGATGGCCAGCAGGGTGGCCACCTTGGCGATGGGATACCCTGTCGCCTTGGAGGCGAGAGCGCTGGATCTGGATACCCTCGGGTTCATCTCGATCACGTACTGATCACCGTTCTTTGGATCCACCGCGAACTGGATGTTCGACCCGCCGGTATCGACCCCTATGGCGCGGATGATCGCGATGGCGCCGTCCCTCATCTTCTGATATTCACGGTCCGTCAGGGTCTGGGCGGGCGCCACGGTAATCGAGTCGCCGGTATGGATGCCCATTGGGTCGATATTCTCTATCGAGCACACGATCACCACGTTGTCGGCGTGATCGCGCATGACCTCCAGTTCGAATTCCTTGAACCCCAGCAACGACTGTTCCAGCAGGACCTCGCTGGTTGGGCTTTCCTCGATTGCGCGCGCGACAAGGGCCTCGAATTCCGCCTGATTCCAGGCAACTTCCCCCCCGGATCCACCCAAGGTGAACGAGGGGCGGAGCACCAGCGGGAAACCGATGGAGTCAGCGGCCGACCTGGCCTCCTCCATGGATCGGACCACCTCGCTTCTGGGAACCTTCAACCCGATTTCGTTCATTATGTCGCGGAAGTCCTCACGACTCTCCGCCCTCTGGATGGCCTCGACCGAGGCACCGATTACCTCGATGCCAAGGCGGTCCAGCGTGCCGTCTTCGTGTAACGCCATGGTCAGATTCAGGGCCGTTTGACCCCCGAGGGTGGGCAACAGGGCGTCGGGTTTTTCCAGCTCTATCACGCCTGTAACCGCCTCGGGCGTCAGCGGAACCACGTAGGTGCGGTCCGCGAAGCCCGGGTCGGTCATGATTGTTGCGGGATTCGAGTTGCAGAGAATCGTGCGGACGCCTTCTTCGCGCAGGACCTTCAGGGCCTGGCAGCCGGAATAGTCGAACTCGCATGCCTGGCCGATGACTATGGGGCCAGAACCGATGATGAGGACCGAACCGATGGGTTTTTTCATCTTCGGCGGATTACCCCGGTGTCGTCGATCCAGAATGCCTGGGGAATGACCTTGCGGACCTCTTCCTTGCGCTGTCTGACCTTCCACTTCTTTTCAATGAGAAGGTTCAAGATGGCTGTCTTCAAACGCTGGGTTTCGCCTTCATCCACCAGGCGATCCACCATGACGTCGGCCACTTCCTCCTGGCCGAGTTCCATGAGGCCCTCGACGGCCTGAACCCGCAACTCTTCGTTTTCATCGTCCAGGAACTCCAGCAGACGTTCGCGAACACGTGGGTCCTTGAATTCGCGCAGATTGGATACCAGTTCGACCTTGCGCTGGATATCACGGTCAAAGATCGCCTCGGCCCTGTCGATGATATCCAGAAGGTGGTCCACGGCCTCTTCATCACCGACTATCTCGCGCAGGGCCTTGAGGGGCCAGTACGAGGCGTTTTCCTTGTCGAGGAACTCCAGAATGGGTTGGACGGCAACGGGTCCCAGCCGGACGAGCTCGTCGAACACCATCTGTTTTTCTTCCTCATCGCCGATGGACTGCTCTATCCTGAAGGTGTATCGCTTCAGCAGGATGGCCACGGCCTCCTCGGTTCCAATATCGGCGACGGCGCGTAGGGCCTGCTGTCGGTCCTGGGGCTGGCCGTATTTGTTCGTCAGCTTTTTCTGAAGGCGCGCCAGAGCGCCGGTGGGCCCTTTCGGAACGCTTGCATCGCCCTTGCCCTTGAACAGTTTATCCAGAAAACCCATGATGAACTCCTTCCCGGGGGCTGGAAATAACAGAATCCCGCCCCAAATTCAACTCAGGTCTTGCAGCAGCGTGAACATGCGGGGGGTGTTCGATCCCTGATGAGCCGACGCAGGTTCCGGTAGCCGCGGCTGTTCCATATCTCCAGGATGGGTTCGTCCAGTGCGTTCCCCAGTTTCATGTCCGAGTAGTACTGGCAGGGAATCACAAAGCCCTCGGGATCGATGAACAGCGATCTCCAGATGAAAAAGCAGGGCCGGTCGCTGGTGTAGCCGGGCGAGTACCATTCAGCGGTTTCTTTTCGCGACAGAGCGGGCTTGATATAGACGAAATCACCATAATGAGCCTTGACTTCGTCCAGAAGTCCGGGGAGTTCGCCGGCAAAGCCGTCCACGGTTGCCTGACCGCACACGAATGTCTCGACCTTCAAGGTGAGTCCGGCATTGTCGCCCACGTTGTCGGTCAGCCAGGACTCATGGTTCCGGATGTCGTCATCGGTCATGTACAGCAGGTGCTCGATGCGAACCTTGTCCACGCCGATGCGTCTGCCCAGTTCGACGAGTTCGTCGATGTGCTCCAGGTTTTCACGCGACAGTACGAAGTTCAGCATCACGCGGGTCGAACCCTTGTCCCGGCAGAAGGCCGTCAGGTTTTCAGTGACCCGCTCAAAGGCCCCCTTGACCCCGGTTATCGCGTCATGGACGTCCCTGGGGCCGTGGATGGATACCATGACGTGTTCGATACCGAGGTCCAGGATCTTCCGGCCCCGGTCTGGGTCCAGCCTCAGCCCGTTGGTCACGATGCCCAACGGGTGTCCGTGCCCTTTTACCGCGGCGATGACGTCAACGATGTCGTCCCGGGCGAATGGTTCGCCTCCACCGATAAAGAACGATGGCCTGAACGCCTCGGCTTGACCGGCGATGTGCTCGATGTCGCCGGCCGACATCTCTTTATAGTGTCTGCCGCGCAGGTCGGAGGCAGAGCACATGGCGCAGTTCATGTTGCAGCGGGAGGTGATCAGGATGTTGATCACCATGGGGTGCGCCGCCCTACCGGTCGGCCCGATGTAGTCGAACGGCAGAGTGACGGCGCCGCGTGCCAGCCTGAGTGGTGGAAACAGGCCGCTGAAGTGCCTGATGTTGTTAATCTGGGACTTGATTGCTCCTGGGAGGCCCACCTGAACCGCCTCTGCGTTCGCTCCGTGATCAAAAGGATGGATGATTCATGGCGTCAAGTAAAGGCGCGACGCGAAAACCGCGCCTGACTCCTGTGGATTCCGCCGGCTTTATTTCCGGTCCATGGCCTTGATCACGCTGTCGGCCACGTGGTCGATGTCCCGGTCGTCCAGTTCGGGCCAGATGGGCAGATAAAGGTTGGTGTCCTCGAGTTCCTCGCTTACCGGACACCTGCCGGCATCTTCAATCATTGACGGCATCCTGTTGCAGGCCATCAGGAAACCCATCGTGGTGTCGATGCCTTCGCGCAGGAGGCTTCGTTTCAATGCCAGGCGGTTCCGCACCCGGATGACGAAATTGAGCCAGGACTGGCCGGCCGCGTCCAAGGGCATTTGGCATCTGACGCCGGGTAAGCCGTCCAGCCTGGATGCCAGACGGACCGCGTTGTGGGCGCGCATCGCGTTGGCCACGTCGACTCGGGGTAATCCGGCCAGGCCCATGGCGGCCTGAATTCCGTTCATTCCCGAGATCATGGGACGTATGTCCAGATTGCCGGTCTCGAACGCAGCGGGACGCATTTTGGTCGCCTGATGCAACAGAGCGGGGGTCAGACCCTCGGCCACCCTGATGATAGGGAACAGACCCAGCGAAAAAGGTGCGCGCGAGGTCGCCACCCTTAGACCGATGCTGCTCGCAAGGCCCTTCAGCAACGGCGCGCGTCTCATGAAACCAGCCTTGACGACCATCCGCCGGACCCTGGTTGCCAGGGCCTCATCATCGGTGCAGACCATGCCTCCCTGGATCGTGTTCAGGTTTTTCATCATCCCAAAGCTGAACATGGAGGCCCTGCCGAACGTCCCAACGCGCCTGCCCCGCCATGTGGCTCCCAGGCCCTGGGCGCAGTCCTCGATAACGGTCAGTCCCTTGGAATCAGCGGCGGCGACAAGCCGGTCGATGTCCGCCGGATGGCCGTACAGGTGGGTTATCAGCAGAAACCTGGTCCGCTTGTCGGCGACCCTCAAAACCTCGTCGGGGTCGATGTTCAAGGTGTCGGGATCAATATCCGCCAGCCTGGGCCTCAGCCCCAGTCCGGCAACCACGGATATGACCTCGGGAACATTGTAAGACGCCATGACGATTCCATCGCCCCGGCGCGCGCCCAGCCCGTCCAGAATCAGGGCCAAGGCAACCTTTCCGGACGATACGGCAATGCTGAAAGAGGAGTCCTGGTAGCGCCCGAACGACTCTTCGAACCTGGCAACCGTTTCTTTATCGACGTCATCATCGGCCCGGCGCAGGACGCAGCCGACCGCGGCCTTTATCTGACTCGGATGCAACTGGATGGACGCCCTTGGAATACGGCAAAGCCACTCGGGTCCCCGCATTGGGATTCCTCCTTCCGAACATGCTGCAACGAGGCCGGGAAAAGTACAAGCGGCCCGCAAAAATTCCCTGGCCAACGGTTCGCTTGAAAAACACTTCGATTGAAAGGTGATTTGTGTTTACAATACCCGTATCAGGCACGCGAAAGGCCCTGAATCGGGCCGATGAGGAGGAATCATGGACACTGGCAGGTCAACGATTCTGTTAGCAGCTCTGTTGGCGGCGGGGCTGGGGTGCAAAACCGGACCCGAACAGTCGCCCAAGACGCCGTCCGGTGGTGACAAGGCCCAGGGGGCTGTGACCGAAACCCAGGTCGAGGCCAAAGGGGTCAAGGCAAAAGGGGGGGCGGAGAAGCCCATCGAGATCCTGACTCCCGCGGTGGGCAAGGTCCTGGCCGGCATCCTGAAGTCTGCGGATGTCAAGAATAAATTACCCGCCGGCTGGTCCGTGGCATCCGCCAGCGTCGAGGGTCGCAAGGTTTCGATTCACATGAAGGGGCCTGGTCAGGCGGCGGCCGTCATCGACCTGTTGCCGAAAGATACACAGGGAGTCCCGGCCGGAAAATGGTTCAATGTGAAAACCCCCAAGCAACCCGTGGAAATGAAAGCGTACGCCATGGCAATTGACGCGGCCTTCGGGGAATCTCCATGGACGCTGCTCAAGCCGGAAAAGAAGCCACCAGCGCCCGCGGCGAACGATGAGGTGAAGCCTTCCGTGGAAGGGACGCCGGTTCCGGAAAAGGGGCAGGCCGGCCCGCAGAATCCGCCACCCACCGCGGCGTCCGCGCCAGGTCCAGCGGCGCCTGCGCCCAAGGGCGAAGGCAAGTAGTCTCGAAGGCAAGCAGCCCCGTCGGTCCCGACGTCCGGGACCTTGCGCAACCGCTCCACCATGCATATTGTTCTTCCCGGCCAGAGGTTTCTGGAGGTTTTGGATGCCGATGTACGATTTCAAATGCCCCGACTGTGGGCTGGAGTTCGAGGAACTGGTGCGCAGCGCCACCGACTCGGACGGCCTGCTTTGTCCTGAATGCGGTTCCGGTCAGGTCCGGCGTGAGATCAGCGCGCCCTGCGTCATGTCGGGCTCAGGGGGGAGTTCATCTTTTACGGGTTCCCCGTCCGGCGGCTGCTCGTCCTCCTCTCCCTTCACGTGAGGCTGATCCAATGGGGGGGCAGGTTGTCTCCCTGGGGCGGACGATTGGGGGCGGACGTTTTTCCGAATCTACTGAACGCGCCGGTTCTTCATGGGCGCGGGTCCGCTCGTTCGTGCGCATCCGTCAAGCCGTGATTCCGCAACTGAACCCAGATAACTTCCCGACGTAACGGCGGAAGTGACATTTGTTATAGCGTTGCGTGTTTGTTGGGGGTAATATCTGCCTCGGTCCTCGAAGCTAGAGGCTGAAGCGATGACTGACAACGCCCCGAAAAAGAAAGAGAAAAAGGCAAAGGGAACCGTGTTCGTGCGGAAGGAGATCTGCAAAGGCTGCTCGTACTGCATCGACTTCTGTCCCCCACGTTGCCTGGATTTCTCGCCCGACTTCAACGCGAAGGGTTATCACTATCCCATCCTGTCGCCGCCGGAAGGCTGTACAGGCTGCGGCCTTTGCGGACTTTACTGTCCGGACTTCGCCATTTATGGGGTGAAGTTCAAGGACGTGGAAAAGCTCAAGCAGGATGCGGCCGACGCCGCCTGATTACCGGCCTTTGATTCCCGCTGCCGGAACCTTCAAGAGGGAGGAAACCTTGAAAGCGGATCCAAAAGGAGTGCTGACCGGCATTCATTTCATCGACGGCGACCAGGCTGCGTGCGAAGGCGCCCTGGCGGCCGGCTGCAGGTTCGCGGCCGGTTATCCCATCACCCCATCCACCGAGGTCGTGGAGCGTTTCGCGGGCCGCGTGCCGTTGGTGGGGGGCGTTTTTATTCAATTGGAGGACGAGCTGGCCTCGTCCATTGCGATCCAAGGCGCCGCGTGGGCCGGAAAGAAGGTCATGACCGTGACATCCGGCCCAGGGCTGTCCCTGATGATGGAGCACGTGGGTTTTGCTGCCTTCACGGAGACGCCGTGCGTGTTCGTGGACGTGCAGCGCGGTGGGCCGTCCACGGGATTGCCGACGGCGCCTGCGCAGGCGGATATGATGCAGGTGCGCTGGGGCTCCCACGGCGACTATCCGATGATTGCCTTGTCCCCGAATTCGCCGCAGGAATGTTTTGATCTGATGATCGAGGCCTTCAACCTGGCGGAAGAGTATCGCGTGCCGGTCTTTTTCATGATGGACGAAGTGGTCGGTCACATGATCGAGCGCGTCGAGATCCCCGAGGCGTCCGAGATTGAAGTAACCGAGCGCAAATGGACCGACAAGAAGGGCAAGGACTACCTGCCTTACGAAGCCGACGAATCGCTGGTGCCCGCGATGACGAAGGCGGGCGACGGCCACCGGATCCACATCACCGGCCTGACTCATGACGAGCGGGGCTATCCGGTCATGAACGCCTCGACCCAGGACAAGCTGCTCAAGAGGCTTTTGGGCAAGATAGAGATCAACCGCGACAAGCTGGTCGATATCAGGGAAGACGGCGTGGAAGGCGCGGACGTGGTCGTGGTCAGCTTCGGCATCACTTCGCGGGTCGCTGGGGCCGCGGTCGAAATGGCGCGTGCGAACGGAGTCAAGGTGGGGCATCTGAGGATGATCATCACCTGGCCGTTTCCATCGAAGCGCATCAAGGAACTGGCGCAGACCGTCAAGGCGTTTATTGTTCCGGAACTGAACATGGGACAGATGGTCATCGAGGTCGAGAGGGCGGTGGTGAGCGATGCCGAGGTGATCTCGATTCCTCACGCCGGCGGCACGGTCCATGAACCCGAAGTGATCCTCGAAAAAATCATGGAGGCGGCAAGATGAGCGCGAACCCTGACGTCGTCATGGGCGTGGAAGTCGAAAACCCGGTGATGCCGTACCTTCGGCAGGACAGGCTGCCTCACATCTGGTGCCCTGGTTGCGGCATCGGCACCACTGTAAACTGCTTTGCCAGGGCGTTGACGGAATGCGGACTGGACCTGGACCAGACCGCCATCGTGTCCGGCATCGGCTGCACCGGCCGCGTTGCCGGTTATCTGGATCTGGATTCTTTCCACACCACCCATGGAAGGGCCATTCCCTTTGCCACGGGACTCAAGGTGGGTAATCCGGATCTGAAAGTGGTGGTCTATTCCGGTGACGGCGATCTGACCGCCATCGGCGGCAATCACTTTGTCCACGCCGCGAGGCGGAACATGGACCTGCTGTGCATCTGCGTGAACAACTTCACCTACGGCATGACCGGCGGCCAGTGCACCCCGACGTCGCCGGTAGGCGCCAAGCAGACCACGATGCCTTACGGCAATTTCGAGCACCCCTTCAATCTCCCCCACCTGGCCGACGCCTGCGGGGCCGTGTACGTGGCGCGCTGGACCGTTTATCACGTCAAACAGCTCACCAGGGCGATGAAAGAGGGGCTGAACAAAAAGGGGTTCGCTTTCATCGAGGTGCTGTCGCCCTGCCCGACGCTCTATTCCAGACGCAACCGACTGGGGGACGGTGTCGATCAGGTCAAGTACTACAAGGAAAGAAGCAAGATAAACAACGATGTCGACACCAAGGACCTTTCACTGGAGTTCCAGGGGGACATCACTGTCGGCAAGTTCGTGGATCGTGAACGGGAGACCTGGCTGGATGCCATGAACAACCGTTTCACATCCGTGATCGGTGACAAGTACGAGCCTTACGGGGTGACCAATGGCGAAAAATGAAATCCGGATCGGAGGACTGGGCGGCCAGGGCGTGATCCTGTCGGGGATCATCATCGGCAAAGCGGCATCCATCTATGACGGCAAGCACGCGACCCTTATCCAGGCCTTTGGGCCCGAGGCCAGGGGAAGCTCGTGCAGCGCCCAGGTCACTGTGGATGATGATCCAATCGGTTATCCATATGTGAAGAAGCCCGACATCCTGGTCGTGATGTCCAGGGACGCGTTTACGCAGTTCGTTCCCAACCTGAAGCCGGGTGGGATGCTCCTCTACGAGGAGGAGTTGGTGGATCCGACGGACCTGCCCAAAGGGGTGAAGAAGTTCGGTATCCCGGCCACCCGCTACGCAGAGGAACTGGGGCGTAAGCTGGTCCTGAACATCGTCATGGTCGGGTTCTTCGCGGGTGTTACGGGCCTGCTTTCTCCCAAGGCCGTTGAAAAGGCCGTCCTCGCCTCGGTTCCGCGCGGGACCGAGGACCTCAATCTACGGGCCTTCAAAAAGGGCTTCGAGCATGGCCAGAGGAGTGTTGGGGTCTGACCCCGGCTTTTTCCTCCTTTTTTGCACTCCGTTCTCAATTGCCAACCCGCTGTTGTACGTGTAGAATCTCTACAAGAGAGAAGGATGAAGATTGTGAGTCCCTGGCGGAGAGGTGCGTGATGGAAATGGAAGGATATCCCAAGTACGTGGCATTGAAGGATGGCGAGCAGGTCATCCTCAGACCCTTGCTCAAAACCGACGAGAAGGCGCTTCTGGAGTTCTTTGTCGGATTGTCCGAGAGGGATCGGTTGTTCCTTCGCGAGGACGTGACCCGGCCGGAGGTAGTCAAGGGTTTCATCGAGAATCTGGATCATGACACGATCCTGCCGATAATCGCCGAACACGAGGGCAAGATCGTTGGCGACGCCACCCTGCACCTGGCGCGTCATGGGTGGACCAGACATGTGGGACAGATCCGCATGGTAGTCGCAAAAGACTTTCAGCACCGGGGCCTGGGCACCACGTTGGCCCGTGGCCTGGTTAGACACGCAATAAGCCTTGGCCTTGATAAACTGATGGCCGAGGTCGTGGACAACCAGATCGCTGCGATCAAGGCATTCGAAAGACTGGGCTTCCAAAAGGAGGCCGTTCTGCGCAACCATGTTCGCGACATCCATGGCTCGAAACGGGACCTCGTACTCTTGTCGAACGATGTTTCCCACATCTGGGAAACGATGGAAGCCATGGTGGCGGATTTCTCCCCTACGTTGGGGGGATAGCGCCGGCGGGACGGTCGGCCTTTTCCCGTATCGATCCCTGCATCGATTTTTCCCTTGACAAATCTGGTGGTGCGCTTAGACTACGCTGCCTCGTCGAGGACCAGTGCGTGTTCTCGGTGACTATTTGCTCGATTTGGAGGCCGAAACCGGATGCCTACAATCAACCAGTTGATTCGCAAGGGCAGGACCCCGCCGAAGTCCAAGACCAAGGCGCCGGCTCTGCAGCGTTGCCCCCAGAAGAGAGGGGTTTGTACTCGTGTCTACACGACCACGCCCAAAAAGCCCAACTCGGCCATGCGCAAGGTGGCTCGTGTCCGCCTGACGAACGGTTTCGAGGTCACGGCGTACATCCCGGGCGAGGGGCATAACCTCAGCGAGCACTCCCAGGTCCTGATAAGGGGCGGCAGGGTCAAGGATCTCCCCGGCGTGCGTTACCACGTTGTACGAGGGACCCAGGACACCGAGGGTGTGGACGATCGCAGGCGCGGTCGCTCGAAATACGGGACCAAGAAACAGAAGGGCGTGGTTTAGGAGGCTGTCCGTGCCGAGACGCAGACAAATTGAGAAACGCGAGATCCTGCCGGACCCGAGGTTCAATGACACGCTGGTGTCCCAGTTCATCAACTGTCTGATGGTGAAGGGCAAGAAGAGTGTGGCCGAAAGGATCTTCAACGACACCATGGACCTCATCGCGGACAGAACGAGGGAAGATCCGCTCAAGATCTTCAGGCGGGCGATGGAAAACGCGAAGCCCGCTTTGGAGGTCAAGTCCAGGCGGGTCGGCGGCGCGACCTACCAGGTGCCCATAGAGGTTCGTTCGGAGAGGCGGACCGCTTTGGCGATCAGGTGGATCCTCAAGTACGCCCGTTCCAGGTCAGAGAAGGGTATCGTTCAGAAACTGGCGGCCGAATTCATCGATGCCTTCAACGGCCGCGGCAACGCGGTCAAAAAGAAGGACGACACCCACCGCATGGCCGAGGCCAACAAGGCATTCGCCCACTACAGGTGGTAACAAAAGGACAGGTTTTCGTCGTGGCGCAACGGTCGGACATAAATACGATTCGCAATATCGGCATCCTGGCGCATATCGATGCCGGTAAGACCACGACAACCGAACGGATCCTCTACTATTCCGGTGTCTCTCATCGTCTGGGCAATGTTGACGACGGCAATACCCAGATGGACTGGATGGAGCAGGAGCAGGAGCGTGGGATAACCATTACCTCCGCTGCCACGCGATGCTTCTGGCAGGACCACGAAATCAATATCATCGATACCCCCGGGCACGTGGACTTCACAGTCGAGGTCGAGCGTTGCCTGAGGGTGCTTGACGGCGCCGTGGTGGTGTTCTGCGCGGTCGGCGGGGTTCAGCCCCAGTCCGAAACCGTGTGGCGTCAGGCCAACAGGTACAGGGTGCCCCGTCTGGCGTTCGTCAATAAAATGGACCGTACCGGCGCCGATTTCAAGCGTTGCGTCGAGCAGATCCGCAGCCGTCTGAAGGCCCACGCCGTGCCCATCCAGCTTCCCATGGGCGTCGAAGCGGCCTTCAAGGGCGTTATCGACCTGGTCGAGATGAAGGCCAGGGTGTTCGATCAGGACAGCCTGGGTTCGCGTTACACCGAAACCGAAATCCCTCCGGAGTACGCCGAGGCAGCGGCCGCCGCGCGTGAAGACATGCTGGACGCGGTCGCCGAGTTCGATGACGCCGTGCTGGACAGGTATCTGGGGGGTGAGGAGCTTGGCGTCGAAGAGGTCAGGGCCGTCATCAGGAAGGCCGCAATAGAGAACCAGATTGTCCCGGTGCTGTGCGGTTCGGCGTTCAAGAACAAGGGCGTTCAGGCCCTGCTGGATGGGGTCGTGTCGTACCTGCCGTCCCCGGCCGATCTGCCCGCTGTCAAGGGTATCGAACCATACAGGTCGAACGGCGTCGAGGTTCCTCAGGAGCGCGCCGCCCTGGATTCCGAGCCGTTTTCGGCCATGGCGTTCAAGATCATGAACGACCCGTACGTCGGTCAGCTCACGTTCATCAGGGTCTACTCCGGCGTCCTCAAGGTGGGCGAGGCCCTGCTGAATACGTCACAGGACAAGAAAGAGAGGGTGAATCGCCTGGTGAGGATTCACGCCAACAAGCGCGAGGAAATCAAGGCGGTCAGGGCGGGCGACATCGTCGGCGTGGTCGGGACCAAAAATACGATGACCGGAGATACCCTGAGCGACCCCAAACAGCCGATACTGCTGGAAAAGATTGAATTCCCCGATCCCGTGGTTGATGTGGCCATAGAGGCCGAGGGCGAGGGCGAGACGGACCGGCTGTTTGCCTCCCTTAGACGTTTGACCCTTGAGGACCCCAGTTTCAAGATAAAGGTCGACAAGGACACCGGACAGAATATCGTTTCGGGCATGGGTGAGCTTCACCTGGAGATCATCGTGGACCGCCTGGCCCGCGAGTTCGGGGTGGCCACTCGTGTCGGCAAGCCCCAGGTCGCATATCGCGAGACGATTACCAGGAGCGTCGAGTCCGAATCGAAATACGTCAAGCAGACCGGAGGCCATGGTCAGTACGCCCATGTGAAGTTCAGGGTGGAACCACTGCCCCGGGGATCCGGCCTGGTGTTCGAGAATGCGATTGTCGGCGGAGTGGTCCCCAGGGAGTATATTCCCGCGGTCGAGCGTGGTGTTCGCGAGGCTGCTGCAGGTGGCGTGCTGGCGCGCTATGAGGTCGTGGACGTCAAGGTGACGCTCATCGACGGGTCCTACCACGAGGTCGACTCGTCCGAGATGGCGTTCAAGGTCGCGGGTTCAATGGGTTTCAAGGACGCAGTCGTGCGCGCGAAGCCCGTAATTCTGGAGCCCATAATGTCCCTGGAAGTCGAGGTCCCCACCGAGTATCTGGGGGACGTTCTGGGAAACCTTGCCTCCAGCCGCGCCAGGGTGGTCAGGGTGGAGGCGACCGGGGCAGTCCATATAGTGGGGGCCGAGGTTCCGCTGGGCGAAACATTCGGCTATGTCACCAGTCTCAGGTCGCTGTCCCAGGGGCGTGGGGTCCACTCGATGGAGTTCCTCCACTATGCCCCGGCTCCGGCCGAGGTGGCGAATTCGGTGATTGGCGAAGGAAGGAGCGTTTAGCATGGCGACGACCCAGAGGATTCGTATCCGCCTGAAGGCGTACGACCACAAGATCCTTGACCAGTCGGTCGGCGAGATCATCGGGACCGTTTACAAGACCGATGCCAAGGTGGCCGGTCCGATCCCCCTGCCGACCAAGATCAGCAGATACACGGTGCTCCGCTCGCCGCACGTGGACAAAAAGAGTCGCGAGCAGTTCGAGATCCGAACACACAAGCGGGTCATAGATATCCTTGATCCGACGCAGCAGACGCTGGACGCCCTGACCAAGCTGGACCTCAGTCCGGGCGTGGACGTGGAAATCAAGGCCTGAGAGGTTGTCATGCCGAAAGTCGACGTCTACAAGATGAACAAGAAAAAGGCCGGCAAGGCCGAACTGTCGGACGGCGTGTTCGACGCCGAGTCCCGTCAGCACCTTTATTACGACGTGGTGCGGGGGCAGCTGCTGTCGCGGCGCCGCGGAACGGCCAAGACCAAAAAGCGGGACGAGGTCCGTGGTTCGACCCGGAAGGTCTATCGCCAGAAGGGTACGGGCAGGGCCAGACACGGCGACGCCAGAGCCCCCATATTCAAGCGTGGCGGCGTGGTCTTCGGGCCTCAGCCCCGCGACTGGGAGACGCGCATCCCCCGCAAGGTCAAGCGCGCCGCGCTCAAGTCGGCCTTGTCCGACAGGTTGCGTGAGGGACACCTGGTGGTGATCGATTCGCTGGACCTGGAAACGATCAAGACGAAGCAGATCGTCGAATTCCTGGAGAGGTTCGATCTGTCCAGCGCTCTGCTGGTCGACGTGGCCAACAAGCCGCTGTCGCTTTCCTGCAGGAACATCCCGAATGCCAAGTACCTGGCTGCGGGTGGGCTGAACCTCTTTGACGTGCTGAAGTACGACCACCTGGTCTTGTCCAGGCAGGCCGTAGAGGCGATTGAGGGGGTTTTGCAGTCATGAAGAGTCCGTACGATGTGATAAGGCGCCCCCTGATTACGGAAAAGGCGAATCTGGACAAGGACCGCCTGAACGCCTACCACTTCGAGGTCCCGATTACGGTGGATTCGCAGGAAATCAGGGAAGCCGTGGAAAAGGTCTTCGAGGTGAAGGTCAAGAAGGTCCGGACCATGATCATGCGGGGCAAAAAGAGGCGCATCGGCCGTTTCCAGGGCAAGAGGCCCAATTGGAAGAAGGCCATAGTGACGCTGAAAGAAGGCCAGTCAATCGATATTTTCGAGGGCGTGTAAGGCCTTACGAGTCGTCAAGGAGCAGCGACGATGGGCATAAAGAAGTACAAGCCGACGTCACCCGGACGGCGCAACATGACCGGTGCGGATTTTTCGGACATCACCAGAAGTGAACCCGAAAAGAAGCTTACCGCACGCAAGCACGGCAAGGCCGGCCGGAACGTGTACGGCAGAATCACCTCGCGACATCGGGGCGGCGGGCACAAGAGGCTGTTCCGTGCCATCGATTTCAAGCGGGACAAAGTGGGCGTGCCCGCCAAGGTAGCTGAGATCGAGTACGATCCGAACCGCAGCGCGCGGATCGCGTTGCTGCATTACACGGACGGTGAAAAGCGTTACATCCTGGCGCCCAGGGACGTGAAGGTGGGCGATGAACTTGTCGCGGCGCCCCATGCCGACATCCGCTCCGGCAACTGCCTCCCCCTGAAGAACATTCCCCAGGGGACCATGGTTCACAATATCGAGTTGCAGCCCGGCCACGGGGGCCAGATGGTCCGGTCGGCCGGCGGTTCCGCCCAGCTCATGGCAAGGGAGGCCGGCTACGTGCTGCTGAGACTTCCTTCGGGCGAGCTGCGGAAGGTGTTGGAGAACTGCAGGGGCACCATCGGCGAACTGTCGAATCCCCAGCATGAGCAGATCAATCTGGGCAAGGCCGGCAGGAACCGGTGGCTCGGCGTCAGGCCGCAGTCACGCGGTGTCGTAATGAACCCAGTCGATCACCCCATGGGAGGCGGCGAGGGAAAGACCTCGGGCGGCAGGCATCCGTGCACGCCTTGGGGAAAGCCAACCAAGGGTCATAAGACGCGCAGGCGCAAAAAACCGTCGGATCGCCTGATTGTCAAGAGGCGGGGCGGCAAGAGGTGAGGAACTGATATGCCAAGGTCGGTAAAGAAAGGGCCCTTTGTTGATGACCACCTTATGAAGAAGGTCGAGTCGGCGGTGCGTACAGGGCAAAAGAAGACCATCAAGACCTGGTCCCGTAGGTCCATGGTCATTCCCGAGATGGTCGGACTGAACTTCGCGGTGCATAACGGCAAGAAGTTCATCCCGGTCTTCGTGACCGAGAACATGGTCGGTCACAAGATGGGTGAGTTTTCACCCACCAGGACGTTTCATGCCCATTCGGGTGACCGAAAGGGCAAGATGGAAAAACGCGGCCCTAGATAACGAGATCAGGTAGCGAGGTTTCGCAATGGATGAACATGTGGTCAGGGCCAAGGGGCGCTACATCAGAATGGCGCCTCGCAAGGTGCGCATCATCGCCGACACCATCCGCTCCAAGCGCGTGGACGAGGCGAGCGCGATCCTGGCGTTTGCGCCCCGTAGGGCCGTTGGGCCGGTGAAGAAGGTGCTGGAATCGGCGTTGGACGCCGCCCGTAAGGCGGGAAACTTCGACCTTGAAAATCTCATGGTGCGCGAGATCTACGTGGACCAGGGACCCACTCTGAAGAGGGGGCGGTCGCGGGCCCGGGGGATGATGACGCAGATTCAGAAAAAGACGAGCCACATTACAGTCGTGCTCGGGGAAGCGGAATAGGCAGGAGGACACTTTGGGTCAGAAGACGCATCCCATCGGTTTCAGAATCCCGTACGTGAAGACGTGGGGTTCGCGCTGGTACGCCGACAAGAATTATGCCGAGTGGGCTCACGAGGACCAGCAGATCCGCAAGCGGGTCCGCGATAAAATGGCCGAGGCGGGCATTTCATCGGTCCAGATCGAGCGTACGGCCAACAAGGTCAAGGTGTACATCCACACGGCCCGTCCAGGGATCGCAATCGGCAGGAAGGGCGAAAAGATCGAGGACCTCAAGCGTGAGCTGACCAGGCTCACCTCGCACGACGTGATTCCCTATATTCAGGAGGTCCGCAAGGCGGAACTGGATGCCCAGCTGATTTCCGAATCCGTGGCGCAGCAGCTCGAGAGGCGTGTGAGCTTCCGTCGCGCCACCAAGAGGGCGGTGAGTCAGGCCATGAAGCTGGGCGCCAAGGGGATCAAGATACGGTGCTCGGGCCGCCTGGGCGGTGCCGAGATGTCACGCGTGCTGTGGTATCGGGAGGGCCGGGTCCCTCTGCATACTCTGCGGGCGGATATCGATTACGGGGTGTCCGTCGCAAAGACCACTTACGGCGTGATTGGGGTCAAGGTCTGGGTGTACAAGGGCGACATCATCAAGAAGTAGTCCTGCTTCGTCCGGCTGTGCCGGGCTTCGAAGGGCGGACCCGCTGGGGTCTGGCCCGGGAGGAGACAAGAGATGCTTTCTCCGTCGAGAGTCAAACACCGTAAGGTGCAGAAGGGAAAGATGCGCGGGATCGCGCGCCGTGGGTGCGATGTCTCGTTTGGGGACTTCGGCCTGCAGGCTCTGGAGGCGTGTTGGCTTACCGCGCGTCAGATAGAGGCCGGCCGTGTCGCCGTTACCCGTCATGTGAAGAGGGGCGGGCAGGTGTGGATCCGGATGTTCCCGGACAAACCCATCAGCAAAAAACCCCTGGAAACCCGTATGGGTCGCGGAAAGGGAGCCCCCGAGGAGTGGGTGGCCGTGATCAAGCCCGGTAGAGTCCTGTACGAACTGGCCGGGGTGGACGAGGCGGTCGCCAAGGAGGCTTTCCGTCTTGCCGGACACAAGCTGCCTATAAAGACCCGGTTTACGAAGCGCGGAGATTTGCGATGAAGGCGCTGAAGATGGAAGAACTCGACACGCTGTCCGCCGAGGAACTGGACCTACGTGAAAACCAGTTGCGGGGCAGCCTGTTCAAGATGCGGATGAAGCTGGCCGTGGGCCAGTTGTCCAAGGTCACCGATGTGAACGCCACCCGCAAGAATCTGGCGAGGGTACTGACCGTGAAGCGCCAGCGCGCAACGGCTGCTGGGTCCGAGGAGTAGGAGCACGATGGAAGCGACAACGACGCGAGACAGGAAACGCCTGATCGGAAAGGTCAGCAGCGTGGCCGGCACGCAGAGCGTGGTGGTGGCGGTAAGCAAGAAGGTCAAGCACAGACTGTATCGCAAATACGTGAACCGCCAGACGAAATACATGGCGCACGACGCGGCTCAGACCTGCGAGGTGGGCGACACCGTGCAGATCGAGGCGTGCAGGCCCTTGTCCGCCAGGAAACGGTGGCGGGTGATTAAGACGCTGGAGAAGACAGTGAAAGCGTCGTAGGGACGCCGAGTGAGGTACGGAAATGATCCAGAAGGAAACACAACTGGTTTCGGCGGACAACTCGGGCGCCAAGCGCATTCAGTGCATCCATGTCCTCGGTGGCACGAGGCGGCGGTACGCCACGGTGGGCGACATCATCGTGGCCAGCGTCAAGGAGGCAATCCCGAGAGCCAAGGTCAAGAAGGGAGAGGTGGTTCGGGCGGTCGTGGTCCGGACGGCCAAGGAGATCGGGCGGCAGGATGGTTCCTATATCCGGTTCGATCAGAACGCCGCCGTCCTTATCAACGCCCAGATGGAGCCAATCGGGACCCGTATCTTCGGGCCCGTGGCCCGTGAACTGAGGGCGAAGCGGTTCATGAAGATCGTGTCGCTGGCCCCGGAGGTCCTGTAATGCGCAAGATCAGGAAAGGCGATGTCGTCATGGTGCGCCGTGGAAGTGAGCGCGGCGACAAGGGCAAGGTGCTCGAAATCGACCTGGCCGCGGAACGGGCCATTGTCGAGGGCTTGAACATAAAAAAGAAGCATCAGCGCCGCAGCGCAACGAATCTGCAGGCCGGCATCCAGGACAAGCCGATGCCGATCCCGTTGTCCGCGCTGTCGCTGGTCAGCAAGAAGGACGGCAAGGCCGTGCGGGTGCGTATCGAAACCCGCGAGGCCGGTGGGAAGGTCCGCAAGGTCAGGGTGGCCACCAGGACCGGCGAGGTCTTTGACTAGGGAATCGAGTGATGAGCAGGCTGAACGACAAATACAAGTCGGAAGTGACACCCGCGCTGATGAAGAAATTCGGGTACAAGAATGTTCACCAGGTACCCAACCTGGTCAAGGTGGTCCTGAACATGGGTCTCGGCGAGGCCACGCAGAATCCCAAGATCATCGACGGCGCTGTAGAGGAAATGACGGTGATCGCGGGCCAGAAGCCGGTGGTCACCAAGGCCCGCAAGTCAATCGCGGCCTTCAAGGTTCGCGCGGGCAACTCCATTGGTTGCTGCGTGACCCTGAGGGGTGAGCGCATGTGGGATTTCATGGACCGACTCCTGAACGTGGCCCTGCCGCGTGTCCGTGACTTCCGCGGGGTATCCACCAAGGCCTTTGACGGCCATGGGGACTACACCCTGGGCCTGCGCGAGCAGACCATTTTTCCAGAGGTGGATTACGACAAGGTCGAGAAGTTCAAGGGGATGAACGTGACGGTCGCAACCAGCGCCAAGACCGATGAAGAGGCGCTTGCGCTGCTGGCCGCCCTGGGCATGCCTTTTAGAAAGTCTTGATGGAGAGGTAGATTTCGTGGCGAAGACGTCGATAAGGGTCAAGGCGGCCAGAAAGGCCAAATTCAAGGTGCGTGGCTATAACAGGTGTCCTTTGTGCGGGCGCCCGCGCGGGTATCTGAGGAAGTTCGACATGTGCAGGATCTGCTTCAGGAACCTTGCGCTGAAAGGCGAGCTTCCCGGTGTCATCAAGGCGAGCTGGTAGGAGAGACAGGTCATGTATACCGATCCAATCGCGGACATGCTCACCAGGATCAGGAATGGAATCTCAGCGGGCCTCGAATCCGTCGAGATCCCCGGCTCGAACATCAAAAAGGCAATCGCCGGGATCCTGAAAGAGCAGGGCTATATCGAGGATTTTTCCATCCTTGAGACCAAGTACCAGGACACCATCAAGGTGTATCTCAAGTACAGGGGCCCAAAGCACAACGTCATTTACGGGATTCAACGCGTCAGTACCCCAGGGCGGCGTGTTTACGTGGGAAAGAACGAAGTGCCGAAGATTCTGAAAGGGATCGGTATGGCGATAATTTCAACCACCAAGGGTCTGCTTACCGACGAACAGGCCAGACAGCAGGGCGTGGGTGGCGAAGTGATCATGAAGGTGTGGTGAGACCGGGTGCGGCCGGCCCCGCAAGGGCGGCTGGATTCCCTTTGGAAGGTAGTAGAAGTCATGTCCAGAATCGGCAAGATGCCCATTCCAGTCCCCAAGGGCGTTGAGGTGCGGATCGCAGGCGACTCGGTAAGCGTCAAGGGGCCGCTGGGGACCCTGTCCCGCGAAATGCTCGGCGTGAAGATCGAGCAAAAGGACGACGCCCTGGTGGTGAGCCCCGACGAAAACCACCCCAAGTCACAGGCCATGTGGGGCTTGATGCGCACCCTGGTATCCAATCTGGTTGAGGGAGTCAGCAAGGGATTCACCCGAAAACTGGTTATTACCGGCATCGGTTATCGCGCGGAAGAGAGCGACAACGGCCTGACGCTGCATCTGGGGTATTCGAATCCCATAGATTTTCCCCTCCCGGAGGCCGTGACTTCCGAGGTCGGAAAGAAGGGCGTGAACATAACGCTCAAGAGCATCGACAACGAGATTTTGGGCGACGTCGCGGCCAGGATCCGGGCCTTGCGTCCGGTTGAACCTTATCGAGGCAAGGGCGTGGCCTACGAGGGCGAGAAGATCCGACGCAAGGAAGGCAAGGCGGCCGCGGGTGGTGTCGGCTAGCCGCTTTGGAGGCATGTAAATGAAAGTCAGGACCTCGCAAAAGCGAAGGAAGATGCGGCAGGCGAGAAAGGTTCGAATCCGAAAGAATATTTCGGGTTCGAAGGAGCGCCCCCGGTTGGTGGTGTTCAGGAGTCTGAAGCATATCAGCGCGCAGGTGATAGATGATTCGGCCGGCAGGACGCTGGCCTCAGCGTCGTCCCAATGCGCCGACATCATTGAGGCCGCCAAGGACCTCAAGAAGACCGAAGTCGCCAAGAAAGTAGGCGAGCTGG
Organism: Deltaproteobacteria bacterium; assembly: GCA_013151875.1. GTDB lineage: Bacteria > Myxococcota_A > UBA9042 > DTJE01 > DTJE01 > JADDHL01. The sequence goes on along the minus strand of JAADHL010000210.1, from coordinate 10,702 downwards.
TGGCGGATCGCTGCAAGGAAAAGGGCATCGCGCGGGTCGTGTTTGACCGCAACGCGTGTCTGTACCACGGACGAGTCAAGGCGCTGGCGGACGCTGCCAGGGAGGCCGGGCTCGAGTTCTGATCTGGAGGTGTTGCGTTGAGCAACGACGAACAGGGACTGGACAAACTGGAGTTCACGGAGCGGATCGTTCACCTGAACCGCGTTGCCAAGGTCGTCAAGGGCGGCCGGCGGTTCTCGTTCGCTGCGCTCGTCGTGATCGGCAACGGCGAGGGACTGGTCGGATACGGCCTGGGCAAGGCCCAGGAGGTCCCCGAGGCCATTCGCAAGGGCGGGGAAAGGGCCAAGAAGACCATGATCAGGGTGCCTTTGTCGGGCCAGACGATTCCGCACGAGGTGATCGGGCGTTTCGGCGCCGGGCGCGTGGTGCTGCGGCCTGCTTCGCCCGGTACCGGAGTGATCGCCGGCGGACCCGTTCGCGCGGTTCTGGAAGTGTCCGGCATCAAGGACGTGCTGACAAAGATAATCGGGACAAGGAATCCCCATAACGTGGTGCGGGCGACCATCGATGGTCTGAGGCAGCTCATGTCTCCGGAGGACGCCAGCGAAAAGCGTGGGATTCAGCAGGAGGTGGCGTGATGAAGGAGCTTTCGAGGCTCCGACCCAATCCCGGCGCGACCCGCAAGAGAAAACGGGTGGGCCGGGGTCCGGGTTCAGGCAAAGGCAAGACCTCGGGCCGCGGCATGAAGGGGCAGGGGTCCCGTACCGGCAAGGGCAAGCCCGCGTGGTTCGAAGGCGGCCAGATGCCCTTGCAGAGACGCGTTCCCAAACGTGGGTTTACACCGTTGGTCACCAAGGAATTCGCCGTGGTCAACGTGGGCGCTCTGGAAGTGTTCGATGACGGCGCCAGGGTGGATACAGGGACGCTGCAGGCGGCGGGGCTGGTCCGCAAGATCGGGGATGGGATCAAGATCCTCGGCAACGGCGAGCTGACCAAGAAGCTGGATGTGGTGGTTCATGCGTACAGTTCGACCGCCCGCGATAAGATCACGAAGGCCGGCGGAACCGCTGGCCTGGTGATCGAGAAGGTCGGCGGCGCGGTCAAGGGCGGAGGAAACTAGGTGGCGTACAGCCTGGAAGGATTGGGGAAAGTCCCCGAACTGCGAAAGCGACTGCTGTACACCGTGGGCATGCTCGCGGTGTTCCGCGTCGGTATCTTCGTGACCGTTCCCGGCGTTGATCGCGGGATCATGGCCAACTACGTCAAGTACGGACAGACCGGCCTCCTGGGCCTGTTCGACATGTTCAGCGGCGGTGCCATATCCCAGATGTCGGTGTTCGCTTTGGGCGTCATGCCTTACATCAGCGCGTCCATCATCTTCCAGTTGCTGGGCGTTGTCATTCCTTCCCTCGAACGCCTCAAGAAGGAAGGCCAGGCTGGACAGAACAAGATTAATCAATACACGCGTTACGCCACGGTGGCCCTTGCCTGCGTGCAGGGGATCAGCATCGCCCTGTGGCTCGAAACGCTCAACTCCCAGGCCGGGACCGAGAACGTGCTGCGGGTCAGCGGTTTCCTGTTCAGGTTCATGACGGTCCTGACATTGACAACCGGCACCCTGTTCTTGATGTGGCTGGGCGAACAGATCACTGATCGCGGCATCGGAAACGGGATTTCCCTGATCATTTTCGCGGGTATCGTCGCAAGGCTGCCCGACGCGGTTGTTCAGACCCTGTCCCTGTCCACCTTCAGCGGCGGCCGGCTGGCGCCGATGACCTTGATGCTGATCATGATCATGGTGATAGCGACCATTGGGATCATCGTGTTCTTCGAAAGGGGGATGAGACGAATCCCGGTCCAATACGCAAAGAAGGTGGTGGGTCGCAAGTTGTACGGCGGGCAGAGCACCTTCCTGCCTCTAAAAGTCAATACGGCCGGCGTCATCCCCCCGATCTTCGCGTCGTCGATCCTGATGTTCCCGGCGACCATATCGAATCTCTTTCCCGGCGCTACCTGGGTGATCTGGATGCAGAATGCGCTTACACCCGGTGCCATCGGTTACAATGTCATCTACGTGTCGCTGATCATCTTTTTCTGCTTTTTCTACACCGCCGTGACCTTCAATCCCGTGGATGTGGCTGACAACCTCAAGAAAGGCGGCGGTTTCGTTCCAGGAATTCGGGCTGGAAAGGCCACCGCGGATTACATCGATAAGGTGCTGTCACGGATCACCTTTGGCGGCGCCATCTACGTGGCTGCCGTGTGCGTGCTGCCCAGGATGCTGCAGCAGAACTTTGGTGTCCCGTTCTATTTCGGCGGCACCAGTCTGCTGATTGTCGTTGGGGTGGCTCTGGATACAGCGGGTCAGATCGAGTCGCACCTGATCAGCCGCAGTTACGAGGGGTTCGCTGGATCGCACGGACCCAAGGTCCGCGGTAGGAGGGAGTCCTGATGGCGAAGGAAGAGGCCATCGAGGTCGAGGGTGTGGTCGTGGAGTCGTTGCCGAACGCGATGTTTCGCGTGGAACTGCCCAACGGTCACAAGGTGCTTACACACGTGTGCGGCAAGATGCGGATGCACTTCATCCGGATCCTCCCCGGTGACAAGGTGAAGGTCGAGCTTTCACCGTATGACGTTACCCGTGGGCGCATCACGTATCGGATCAGATGAGGTAGGGGCCATGAAGGTCAGGGCATCGGTAAAGAAGATTTGTGACAAGTGCAAGATCATCAAACGTCACGGCGTGATACGGGTCATCTGTGAGAATCCGCGTCACAAGCAGCGTCAGGGATAATCAGGAGAAGTCATGGCTCGAATTGCTGGAGTTGATCTTCCCCGGAACAAGCGGGTTGAAATCGCGCTCAGATATATTTACGGCGTGGGACCCGCGATTGCGAAAAAGATCATCGAAATATCCGGAGTCGACCCCGCGAAGCGGTCGGACGACCTCACGGACGCCGAGTTGGCAAGGCTGCGTGAAGCCATCGATTCCGGCGGCTTCCGGGTGGAAGGTGATCTAAGACGGGAAGTGGCCGCCAACATCAAGATTCTGATGGATATTGGCAGCTATCGTGGGCTGAGGCACCGTAAGAATCTGCCGGTCCGCGGTCAGCGCACCCATACGAACGCACGTACTCGCAAGGGCAAGCGCGGCGCGACCATCAAGAAGAAAAAGGTGATATAGGAGGTCCGTTCAATGGCAAGGGCGAAAGGCGGCAAAAGAAAGATCCGCAAGGAGGTCCCCCTCGGGGTGGCCCATATCCAGTCGACCTTCAACAATACGATCGTCACCATCACCGACCCGAACGGGAATGTTGTTTCCTGGAGTTCGGCCGGTCTGAGGGGGTTCAAGGGATCGCGCAAATCCACTCCATTCGCCGCGCAGATTGCCGCCGAGGATGCGGCCAAGCGGGCCATGGACATGGGCATGCGGTCCGTGACGGTGCTGGTGAAGGGCCCTGGTGGAGGTCGAGAGTCGGCCATACGGTCGCTTGCGGCCGCTGGACTGCGGGTCACCTATATCCGTGACGTAACACCAGTCCCGCACAACGGTTGTCGGCCGCCCAAGAAGCGGCGAGTCTGATCAGGAGGTTCTTCGTGGCCAGGTATACGGAAGCTCAATGCAGGATCTGCCGGAGGGAGGGCGACAAGCTCTTTTTGAAGGGGGACCGTTGCTATTCCGAAAAGTGTTCATTTACGCGACGGGGCTACGCCCCAGGGATGCATGGGCAGATGAGGCGTAAGCCCACCTCATACTGCATCCAGTTGCGTGAAAAACAGAAAGTCCGTCGGATGTACGGGATGATGGAGACCCAGTTTCGCGGGGTGTTCCGCAGGGCCGAGAGCATGAAAGGCGTCACGGGCGACAATCTGTTGATGCTGCTCGAAACCAGGCTGGACAACGCGACCTATCGCGCCGGTTTCGCGGCCAGTCGCAACGACGCGCGTCAACTGGTCCGGCACGGGCACGTCAAGGTAAACGGCAGGCGTGTGAACATCCCGTCCTATCAGGTGAGGGTCGGGGACGTCATAGAAATTCGGGCCAAAAGCAAGGGCCTTAAACGAATTGCCGAGGCCGTTGTTCAGGCCGACCGCAAGACACCATTTGCCTGGATCGAAACGGATCGTCCGAACTTCAAGGCCACCGTGAAGTCCATGCCGGGACGCGAGGACTTCGCCGGCATTCTGCCGGGTCTGGACGAAGACGGTAAAATGAAGATTCGCGAAGAGTTCATCGTTGAACTCTATTCCAAGTGATGTACGGGCCCGGCCCGGCTCATCCTTGACAGGAGGCGCGCGAAAATGCAGCAACTTCAGAGGAACTGGCGGGAGCTGATCCGCCCAAGGTCCGTGGACGTGGACCAGGAATCTCTTACCGACCGGTACGGCAAGTTCGTGTGTGAACCCCTTGAAAGGGGCTTCGGCACCTCCCTGGGCAATGCGCTTCGGCGGGTTTTGCTGTCCAGCATCAGGGGCGCCGCCATAACCCAGGTGCTGTTCGAGGGTGTGCAGCACGAATTCACGACCATCCCCAATGTGGTCGAGGACGTGTCCGAACTCATCCTCAACCTGAAGAGCCTGGCCTTGAGGCTTAATGTCGAGGGTCCCAAGACGGTTTCAGTAAAGTTCGAGGGAGAGAGGGAAGTCAAGGCCGGAGATATCTTCAAGGGAAAGAATATCGAGGCCATCGACCCGGATCATCACGTCGCGTCCATCGGGCCTGGCGGCGTGCTTGATTTTGAATTGACCGTCAGGGCCGGCTTCGGATACAAGGGCGTCGAACACACCAAGGACCCGTCCGCTCCCTTGGGCACCATTGCCATGGATGCCATGTTCAGCCCTATCAGGCGGGTAAATTACAACATAACCAACGCGCGGGTCGGACACCTGACCGACTACGATCGTCTGCAGATGGAAGTCTGGACCAACGGAACCGTTGCTCCGCGTGAGGCCGTGGCCATAGCGGCAAAGATCATCAAGGAACAGATCCAGGTCTTCATCAACTTCGATGAGACCGAGGAACAGGAAGATATCCAGGCAGCCCCGGTTATCGGCGCTCCTTTCGTTGACGGCGTCACCAGCGTGACCATGGCCGAGAATCAGACCCGTGAGGTGCTGTACAGGCTGGTCGAGGACCTGGACCTGTCGGTCAGGGCTCAGAACTGCCTGCAGGCTGCTGGAATCAGGATCGTCGGCGAACTGGTGCAGAAGACCGAGCAGGAAATGCTCAAGACCAGGAATTTCGGCAGGAAGTCCCTCAAGGAAATCAAGGACGTTCTGGTCGATCTTGGGCTTTCCCTCGGCATGCAGCTCGACGGTTTCGACCCAAAGCGATAGGGCGGGATTAGCCTGGATTGGAGATTCGCGATGCGACACAACAAGAAACAGATCAAGCTGGGCAGGACCTCGGCTCACCGCAGGGCCATGTTCCGCAACATGCTTTCCTCTTTGTTCGAAAACGGCAGCATCATCACCACCGATGCCAAGGCCAGGGAGCTGAAACGCCGGGCCGACAAGCTGATCGGATTTGCGAAGAAGGGAACGCTGTCGGCACGCAGGGAAGCTGCACGACACTTGTACGGCGCATCCGCCCTGCAGGTGTTGTTCAATCAGTGGGGTCCGTCTTTCGACGATAGGACTTCCGGCTTTACCAGACTGGTCAAGATCGGCCCACGCAAGGGCGACGCCGCGCCGATGACGCTTATCGAGCTGATCGGCGCCATGCCCGAGGATTCCGGTTCCAGCGCTTCCTCAAAGGAAGCGTGATTCCGGGGTTGTTCTGAAGTCGAAGTCCCTCTATAATCCCCTCCGCCGCCGATTGCGGCCCGGGTTCTTTACAATTCGGGGATCGTCTAACGGCAGGACGGCAGGTTCTGGCCCTGCTAATCAAGGTTCGAATCCTTGTCCCCGAACCACGGCCCATTCGTCTAATCGGTTAGGACGCAGGCCTCTCAAGCCTGAAGCACGAGTTCGAATCTCGTATGGGCCACTCGTTGTCACAGTATGATGGACTTCATTGTCGCGGATGGCGGCTCTGTGGCTTGCTTCACCGGTCCTTATTTCAGCAGTTCCGTCGTACCTCCGATCTGGATCTGGACCTGAAGGCGATCCCATCGAGTCGGGACGTCCCCACCGGGAGATGTCTGGGTCCCGGAGCGTCCGCCCATAACGTTGATTCCGACCCCGAAACGCTTGCCTCGCCGGCCGTAGGCGAAACCGAGAGTGCCACCGAAGAGATGAATCCGATCCTCGGCGTTGAAGTCGGTGGCGCCAGATGTGTTGGTATAGAATCCTAGCCTTATCGCCCATTTTTCGGCTAGTTCGATCTCTGCGCCGATGGACGCGTCAAAGTGAAACGCCTCGCGGTGCCTGTTGTTGATATCCCCGGGATTCCAGATCTCGTTCGGGGCCAGGTAGTCCATCGGCAGGTAGAAGATGGCGTCGAAAGACAGCGTGTAGGAGCCAGGCTCCGCCCACGCCAGCCCCAGTGTCAACTGGTGCGGCAGACGGACGTCCCCCTTGACCGTACCGGATTCCTTGGCGTCGATACCGATGTTGCTCTGGATTTCCTGCGCATAGGTATTATCACCGTTCAGGTGCAGAGTCTCGCTTCTGTAGGCGAGTCCCAGCCACAGGTACCGGTACAGGTTGAAGCGCAGTCCTGCCGCGAAAACCAGCCCTCCGCTGAGCACGTCGTTCGCGGACTCCACCACGGCCCGCCCACCGTCAGCGGCTTGGGTCAGGTAGCGCATGTCCAGCAGTCCTTGATACAGATGGTAGAAAATCGAGAACCCCACCGAGCACCAGTCGGTGATCCGCACACCCGTGGCCAAGCCTATCAGATAGGATGATGTGTCCATGTTGATCTTCAAGGTTTCGTCCATACTCACGGGATTGCCCAGGTCATCGTACTGCGTGGTGTGGTAGTTGTTGATTGCCGCGAACCGCAGGCGGTCGACTTCGAAAGCGCCGATGCTGATTACCCAGCGTCCTTCGAACGGCGCGTAACTGAGAGCCAGTGTAGAAGGCAGTGGGTTGAATCGGCTCATCCTGACGTTGTAGACAACATCCTGGTTGACCCCCAGAAGCTCGGTCATGACGTAACGCTGGTAAGAGTATCCACTGATGCTGAAGGTCAGGCCGAGACCGTCAATGAAGGGCAATCCCGCGGGATTGTAGAAGGCGGCAGAGAGGTCTTCCGCCAGCGCGGTGTATGCGCCCCCCATCATGGCGGCCCGCCCGCCGACGAGGTGGTTGCGCTGGTTGAAGAGGTCGGCGTGAAGCGCCGGCGTCCACGCCAGAAGAACAAAGGCGACGACGAGGTATCGAAGGCCCGGCATCAATTCCCTGAACGTGAAGAAGTTTCATCCACGAATTGCCCCTTCGACCTGAGTATTGAAGTAGATGAAGATGTCGTCAAGGGTACATCATCCCGGTAGGAAAGGAGATGGTCGTCAGTCGGCTGCGTCCGCGCAGGTGGGTGCGGGGAGGAGCTGGTTCCATTCCTGCTGAACCCAATAGGATTCGGGCTGGCTCTCGGGGCCGGCGAAGGGGTCCATGACCTGGCCGGATGGGTCGTGAACCTCGAAATGAATATGGGGCGCCGTCGAATAGCCAGAGCTGCCGATCAGACCCAGTTTCTGGCCGCATGTCACCTTCTGGCCGACCGTTACCACGATTGAACCCTTTCTCATGTGGTGGTACTCGGAGGTATAGCCGCCGGCGTGAAGCAGCTTGACGTAGTTGGAAGACATGGGATGCCCGTCGCAGGAAACGTCCCATGTCTGCCAGTCCAGGTGACAGCGGTCGTAGTTGCCGTCCTGCACCGCCAAGACCTCGCCGTCGGCCGCGGCAAGGACCTCCTCACCCGCGTCCATGGCGGCGAAGGCGCTGGGAAATATGTCAGCGACTTCCAGGATGTCGAAGCCCGCGATCATGAAATCCGAACCATGATGTTCGTCGTAACAGTTGGGGAAATCCTCGCTGCCGTCGAATGCCAGGCAGGTCTGGCCCGACCCTATGCCACCGTGTATCTCGGGGTCGTGGTCCACGTGAATGACCCAGTCCGGCGCAAGCGAATCAGGCGCGGCGGGCAGCCTGAACTCGATCGGGGCCGGCACCTTGACGCATTCCAGGTTGATGTTGCACGCCTCGCCTGGGCTGCACTCATCC